>JABWAK010000094.1 GCA_013361065.1 Bacteroidota bacterium | reverse complement strand
GTCTACAACCTCGGCACCGTGCTGACCAAGTATGCAGCGGATGATATCGTCAACCAGTGCAAACCGGAGGACGTGTTCGTCGTCCTCTCGCTGGACCATTCCACCGATGAGATCGTCGGACGTTTCAATTCGCTGGTCTCCGGTGTGCAGGCATACGGCGGAAACGTCTTCACCTCCAACTTCTTCGACGAGCGTCCGTCCGGCTCCGTGGTCGCCACGGAATCGAAACTGATGCATTCGTTCGAAGAGATCGTTGAACAGGTCGTCAAGACCGCAGCGCCGTCGGAACACGTGACCCTTTGAACCGGGAATGACACCATGAACACACAGTCCACCACACAGGTACTCCTTCTCACGCACTCCGCAGCGGGGCGGTCTTTCGTCCGCCGCAGTATGCTGGTGATCCTTGCCACGGTCATCCTTGCTGCCGGAGCGAATGCTCAGGGGGTGGGGATCAGCGAGAGCTCCATCACGCCGGATGCATCGGCGATCCTGGAACTCCGTTCGACCACGCGCGGGTTCCTGATGCCGCGCAACAGTGCAACGCTCGGCTTCAGCGTGCAGGGACTCTCCTTCTATAATACCACATCGAACCGGCTGAACTATCACAACGGTTCGACATGGCTGGAGATCCCTGTCAAATCGGATAATCTGAGCGTTTTCGCTTCGACAACATCGGCTCAACTGCTGGCGTTGCTGTCGGATAAGACTGGGACCGGACTGGCGGTGTTTGCAACTTCCCCGAGCTTCACAACGCCGGACATCGGCGCGGCGACCGGAACGTCACTCTCCCTCGGCGGTGGTACGGCATTGACCACCACCAACAGGACCGGCACCGGCAATCTTGTCCTTGCCACATCGCCGACACTCGTCACGCCGGAGCTTGGTGTTGCCACCGGAGCATCGCTCGCGCTTGGCGGCGGATCAGCATTGACGACCACGAACCAGACCGGAACAGGAAATCTTGTTCTGGCCAATACACCGACACTCGTCACGCCGGTGCTTGGAGCAGCCACCGGAACATCACTCGCACTCGGCGGCGGATCACCGTTGACGACCACGAACCAGACCGGAACAGGAAATCTTGTTCTGGCCAATACACCGACACTCGTCACGCCGGTGCTTGGGGTTGCTACCGGGACATCGCTCGCGCTGGGCGGCGGAACACCTCTCACGACCACGAACCAGACCGGATCAGGGAATCTGGTGCTGGCAACGTCACCGACCCTGACCACACCAACGATCGGTGCGGCGACCGCCACAAGTGTGAACAACGTCGCGATCACCAATCCCGGCACGGCAGCAACGCTGACACTGGCCAACAACAGCACGCTGGCAACCTCCGGTGCATTCTCCACGACGCTGACAGCTACGGCGGCAACGAACGTCACGCTTCCCACGACCGGCACATTGGCGACCGTTCCGGAGATCGATCAGATCACGGCCGATCAAACACGGAATCTGACCACTTTCGCCGATGTTCCGGGATTCAGCTATTCGCTGCTTGCGAACAGTACATACTACTTCAAATTCAAATGTTTGGTAACGACCAATGCAACAACAGTTGGGATCCTCCTTGCAGTAAATGCCTCTGCGGCGATCACTTCTATCAATTACATACATATGTATCCCACGTCGGCGACAGCTATCACGTATGAACGTGTGACAGCGTTGAACGGAGGAACGCTCCCCACGGCGGGACCCGGAGCAACACAGCGAGAATATACGCTCGAAGGAACAATCGTGACATCCGGTGCGGTCACATTCACACTGCGGCACCGGTCGGAAACCGCTTCGATCACCACCGTGAAAGCTGGGAGTTTCGGAATGGTGCAGAAGATACTGTAATTCGAACGATGAAAACCACCACCAACATACTGATCCTTGTTCTCGCCACTGTGATGCAATCATCGCTCTCTGCGCAGGTCATTTCGACCTCCGGCAGCGTCGTGGTGAACAATACCAGCGGTACGGTCATTGTCACCAATACGGTGGAAGCGAACAGCGGTGCAACGGTGCAGAACGGCGGCACGCTCGAACTGACCGATCTGACGAATGCCGGTACGGTGGAAGGGAACGGAACGTACACGGTCGCCGGTGCTTTCACGAACTCCGGTACGTTCACCCCGGGCAGCAGCAGTATCACCTTCACCGGCAGCGGCGTGCAGACCATCCCCGGCGTGGGTTTCCATAATATCACGATCACGAACGCCGGTGTCTCATCGCTCGCCGGGACGAGCAGTATCAGCGGGGATCTTTCCGTGACCGGCGGAACGTTCGATCTGACCACGTTCACGGCGAACCGGCTGACACTGGGAGGCACCTTCACGCTGGCGGCATCCTGCACGCTCCGCATCGGCGGCGATGGAACAACGCTCCCGTCCAACTTCGCCACCTATGATTTCGATCCGGCATCGCGCGTGGAATATTACGGCACCAATCAGACCATGCCGGGAGGAACGTATGAGAACCTGACCGTGGACGGATCCGGCACCACCATCACGCTGAGTGCGGATGTGGATGTGGTCGGCGACCTGATCATCACGGACGGGACGCTGGATCTGGGGATCTACACCGCGGACCGTACCACGTCCGGCGGTACGCTGAGCGTCGGTGCGGGCGGATCGCTCATCATCGGCGGCACGAATCCCATGCCGGCGAACTATACCACCTATACCTTCGATGCGGCGAGTACGGTGGAGTTCTCCGGAACGAACCATACGATCGGCGCCTTCAATTTCGGCAACCTTACTGTCAGCGCTTCCGGGACATTGACCTTGGCGAACGGCGGCACGATCGGGATCGCGGGGACATTCACCCCGGGCGCCGGGACCTATGTCACCACCAACAACACGATCGACTATAACAACGCCGGTGCACAGACGGTCGCAGCGTTCGCATACAACAATCTTTCACTGAGCACCAGCGGGACGAAGACGTTCGCGTCCGGCACCACGAGTATCGCCGGGACATTCTCCGTGTCCGGCGCGACTGCTGATGCAACGACCAATACATCGAACATCAACTACAGCGGTACCGGTGCTCAGACGATCGTGCCGATGACCTATTACGGACTGACATTCTCCAACGGCGGCACGAAGACCATCACCGGTGCTGTTGTTGTCGATCAGAACATGGTGACCAATGCGGGATCCGTGATCGTGATCGATGTGCCGGGTTCGCTGACGATCCAC
Source organism: Bacteroidota bacterium (assembly GCA_013361065.1). Taxonomy (GTDB): domain Bacteria; phylum Bacteroidota; class Ignavibacteria; order UBA10030; family UBA8401; genus UBA8401. Next base: position 10,755 of record JABWAK010000094.1, on the reverse strand, counting down.
GGTGACCTGGACAACAGCGGCGACTTTACCAACAACGGGACCCTGAGCATGATCCCGTAACAGCATGAACACCAACACACCGACATATCGCACGATGAACGGAGGCACCCGCAAGGGCGCCGGCGCACATCTCCGTACGGCCCTGTCGGTGCTGTTGACCCTGCTGCTGACAACGATGGTCCCTGCGCAGACGAACATCCGCAATAATGGCACGATCACCAACAATGGTACGGCGAATGTCAACGGGTACTTCGAGAACTTCAAGAACGCGACCGGCGGTACATTTAATAATACCGGTACGTATACGATCGGCTCGTATTTCTCGAACAATAACACCGGCGGTACCGATGGTACGATGTCCATCACCGCCGGCACGGTTACTGTGACCGGGAATTACACCAATGACAACGGTTCCACCACGGTCAACGGGACCGGTATCCTCATCCTGAACGGTACGACGAATTCCAATGCAACACCGGTCCTGTTCAGTGTTTCCTCCGGAACGGTTCGGTATCAGGGCGCGGCACAGAACGTCCTTGCCGCCACGTACGGGACCCTCCGCCTCGCCGGCAGCGGCAACAAGACCATGGATGGGTCGGTCACCGTCAACACCGGTTTCGATCTGAATGCCGGAACCCTGATCGTGGGCGCCAACACGCTCGACATCAAAGCAGCGACGCTCACCTCCACCTCGGGCACCCTCTCCGCCGCGAGCGGCACCGTCAGCTATACGCTGGCAGGCACCCAGCAGGTGTTCCCGGCAACGTACGGCACGCTGACGCTCTCCGGTGCCTTTGCGAAAACTGCCCAGGGTGACATCACCGTCAACACCACCCTGAACAATCCGAGCGGCACCACCCTGGCGATGGGAGCACATGGACTCACCGCCGGTGTCAGCGCCGATCTTTCGGACGGCGTGAATGCCGGTGCGATCACCACCTCCGGTACGGTCACGTTCAATCAGGCCTCACCCGATATCGGCGGTCTGTTCAATTATACCGGAACGAGCCAGGCTGTTGCCGCAGCGCAGTACAAGGACCTGACCCTTTCCGGCACCACGCCGTCCTTCGGCGCTGCGAGCTTCCTTGTTTCGGGAACGTTCACCTCCTCTGCCGTTCCGACGTTCAATTCCGCCTCTACCTTCACCTACAATGGTGCTGGTTCGCAGACGGTCCTCGCGCTCAATTACGGCAACCTGACCAGCGCCTCCTCCGGTGCCCGCGTGCTGGCGAACAGCGGTACGATCGGCATCGCCGGCACGTTCACGCCGGGAACGAACAGCTACACCATCACCGGCAGCACGGTGGAGTTCAACGGTTCCTCCTCGCAGACGATACCGGATTTCGATTTCAACAATCTTACCAGCAGTTCCACCGGCGCCCGCGTACTGGTGAACGGCGGTACCATCGGCATTGCCGGCACATTCACCCCGGGCACGAACAGCTACACCATTACCGGCAATACGGTCGACTTCAACGGCAGCAGTTCCCAGACGATCCCGGATTTCGATTTCAACAACCTCACGAGCAGCTCCAGCGGCGCCCGTGTGCTGGTGAACGGCGGCACCATCGGTATCGCCGGCACCTTCACCAAGGGAACGAACTCCTATACCGTCACCGGCAGCACGGTGGAGTATAATGGCAGCACCACGCAGACCATCGCACCGCTCACGTACCATCATCTCAGTCTCACGTCGGGATCGCCGGTCACCAAGAGCCTCGGCGGCGCCGTAACCGTGGACGGCGACCTGACGGTGAGCGTCAACAATACACTGGATGATGCCGGATTCCAGATCACCGGCAACGGCTCCGGAACGTTCACCCTCGCGGCCGGTACAACGCTGACGCTCGGCACTGCCGGTACGGCGACCCTCTTCCCGACGAATTTCATCACGGCCAACATCGCACTCGATGCGACGAGCACGGTCGTGTATAACTCTGACCAGGCGCAGACGATCGCGACCGCGCCGGTCTACGGCAATCTGACCCTGACCGCCACCTCGTCCGTCACCAAGACCATCGGCGGTGCGGTGACCGTTGCGACCGATCTCACGATCGGCGCGAACAATATCCTGAATGTGACCGGCGCCGGCACGGTGCAGATCAACACCGGCGACCTGATCCTGAACGGCACATTATCGAATTCTGGAACGATTGATATCGGATTATAACAATGAACAGGTACACCAAGACAAGAAAGGAGGTCGGTATGAAGGAAAGGGCTCCGCCCCGAACATGGTAAGTGCAACACCGTTCCACATCATCATCATTCATCACTCAATATAAAGGATACAACAATGGATACAGCAAAGCACGCAGCACCGAACAACGGCTCGAACAACAACACCACATCATCATTCACCATCATCAAAAGGAGCAACACTATGAAACAGAGCAATGTTCTTCGCCGCGGAATGAGCGCGCTCGTCGCCCTCGTCCTTCTCGTCGGAATGGCCATGGGCCAGAACGACTTCGTCATCGTCAGCGGAGGCAGCATCTCGAACTCCGGCACCATCAAAGTAAAGGGTAACATCACGAACTCCGGCGTTGCCGGCGCAACGACCATCGCAGGCACCGTCCAGCTGAAGGCCAACGCAGCGCAGTCCATCGGTACCGCCTCCAACGGCGCGATCAACTTCTCCACGCTGACCATCCCGGCTTCGGGCGGCAACACGAAGACCTTCAACGTGAACTCCACCGTGGCAGCGGCGATCGATATCGCCGCGAGCGCCGGTGCCAACTCCTCCTACAGCCTCGGGTCGAACACCCTCACGCTGCAGGGCACCATTGCGAACACCGGCGGTGCCACCACGCCGTATGTCTTCTCTTCCGGTACCGTCGATTATAACGGTGCGGACGATCAGACCGTGTGGGGTTCCAGCGGATTCACCTACGGCAGCCTGACGGTCAGCCAGAACGGCGACAAGACCATGAACGGCGACATCACCGTCTCCACGGCGCTGAGCGTCTCCGCGGGTAACCTGTCCATCGGTGCGAACACCCTCACCGTGAACGGCACGTATTCCATCTCCGACTCCATCACGGGTAGCGCCTCCTCCAACATGGTCCTCGGCGGCACGGGCAACATCGCTTCCTTTATCGTCTATGGCGGTCTGGGTGATCTCACGCTCAATCGCGATACCTATAACGTGACCCTGGGTGATGCTCTCACCGTGAACGGCGCACTCGCACTGAACAACGGTACACTGGCGGTCAGCACACAGACCCTTACCCTGCTCGGCGCAGTGACCGCGGCTGGTTCAGGCGCGCTCTCCAGCGCTACGACCGGTACGGTTGCGTATAACAAAGGCACCAACGTCCAGGCCGTGCTTGCCGCGAACTATGGCAACCTGACCTTCTCCAACTTCACCAAGACCCTGCCGTCCGGTACGGTCGGTGTTGCCGGTACCTTCACCCCGGGCTCCGCGACCGGTCACACCATCACGGGTAACACGTTCGACTTCAACGGCGGTACGCAGACCATCCCGGCCTTCAACGCCGGCACCGGTTATCAGAACCTCTTCACCAGCGGCGCAGCGTCTGAAAAGACCGCTTCCGGCAGCCTCGAGATCGCTGGCAACTTCGATAACGGCGGCGGTTCGGACAATGCTGTGACCCTCGTGATGGGCCTCAACTCGCTGACCATCGGCGGCACCAAGGATAACACCGCTTCCACGATCAAGTTCGCAGGCGCTTCCAACGGTCAGCTGTTCACCACCGGTACCATCGACTATAACGGCACCGTTACGCAGACCATCGCAGGCGGCGGCGACTACTCCACGCTGGCACTCTCCGGCAGCGGCACCAAGCAGATCGCTTCCGGCGTGACCGTCGGTGCGAACAACAGCCTCACGGTCCCGACCGGTGTGACACTGCAGCTGGTTGACGGTACCTCCGTGCTGAACCTGAAGACCACGGCAAGCCTCACGGTCGAAGGTACGCTCACGAACGCCGGTACGATCGACGTTGGTAACTAATCGCCGCACACAACTGCTGCGATGGAACACCGCATGATGTCCGCTCAAGAGGACATCATGCGAACATGACAGAACATACGCTCACGGTATCCCTCTGCCGGCCTGTAGTACGGCGGCGGGGGGATGGATAAGAGCACCCATGAACACATTCGAACCTCTATATCGTTCGGAAGGTCCGGCGGCCCAGTGCCGCGACAGGATGATCCGTGCGCGCTCCGATACGGCGGCCTCGTCCGCCAATGGTCGGCAGATACCGATGCATGCATACCGCTCCCATGCACTATGGGACCGGTATCAGCAGACGGTGCGCAACGGAACCGTTCCTGACGCCGCATGGCACCGGCCGGTCCATCTGCTCCGCGCAGGCCCCGCACTTGCCCGGTCCGATACGGCAGCAGCCAGTCATATGCTGCAGCACATCGCTGTATCGGTACAGGAAAGGACCGTCCGTGACCGTACCACCGGTCCCGGCGAGGGAATGGTGCGTCGATGGACAGTGGTGCCGCAAACGCGGTACATCGGTCTCCCGGGATTCTCCGAGGACGACAACGGGAGGAGTGTGTCCGTATGGAACGATTGATCGGAAACGAACAACGGCCGCCGCTGCCGCACCGGCAGAGGGACGGATCATTGCCGGGATTCAGGCTCTTCCGAACAGGAAGGGACATCGGCATCCACCGTGCTTCCGGGAGCGGACTGTGGCGGAGTATTATATGACATAGTATTGCTCAGACATACGTGCGGAATGACACGCCCGCTTCGGCGGGGCTGTATTCATTCCTTTACACGGGAGGGTGATGACCTTCCGGGTGAATAATGATGATGCATCTGTCCGTCCGGAGTCCCGCTTGCGGGGCTCCGGGAGGATGGGTGATATCCTCGCACACCCATCGCTTGGTTCCATCCGGTCGGAAGGCCGGCAGCGTCATCCGTCCATCCCTGAATGTCAGGATGATGGCGGACAGGAGACAATGAACACAAGAATCTACCGTGGCAACACAGGTGATCCTATGAGACTTTATCGGACACGATATTCGTGTGATCCGCCGGAGCGATACCGGAGGTCATGGATATCCGTTCCGTTGATCATGCTGCTTCTGCTGCTGGAAGTTGTATCAGCACAGGACTTCATCGTCACCGGGACCGTGAACAATACCGGCACCATTCGGGTGAAGAAGCAATCTGCCATCGCGCAAACAGGGATGGGAGGAACGCTCGAATTGAAAGGGGCCGATCAGTCGCTGCAGGCGAAGCAGTACGGGTCTGTCCGTTTGTCGGGAACCGGGGTCAGCACCACGGTCGGAGGGAATTTCCAGGTGCAGAACAATCTGCACATCGCAGCACCGGTCACATTGAATATCACCAAAGGCACGGTCATCACATTAGGAGATACATTATTTGAGTCAGGGGTACTGAACGGCGCGATCCAAAAGAGTGTCGATCTGAAGAGCGGCACACCGTCGTCCGATTTCGGACGCATCGGGGCATTCATCCAATGGAACGGTACGGAGCCCGGCATCACCACGGTCCGGCGCGCATCCGATTCCACGCAATTCGGCGAAGGGAACCGATCCATCCGCCGGTACTATGAGGTACAGGTGTCGGACGCCACGGCGACCGGTTCCGTCAGTTTCAAATATGCCGATGCCGAATTGAACGGTCATACAGCCAACAATCTGCAATTATGGCGATCCACGGACAATGGCGATCACTGGGTGCGTTTCATTCCCGTCGTCGATACGACGCTGAAAACGCTCTCGCTGAACACCAGTGTACCGTTGAAAGGACTCTGGACCGCGGCGGATACCATCCGTCCGATCGGTCCGCTGAAGGGCGGGATCGGCATCCCGTCCGCCATGGCCAACGCCAGTATGCTCGATTCACTGCCGATCATCCTGACGACGCTTGATACATTCAAAGTTCAGATCACGGATATCTATGGAACACCGGTGGCAAATGTCCCGGTCACCTTCGATATCGCTGTCCGGCCCACGCCGACGGCGGGCGGCATACTGACCGTCACGCTCGACTCGACCGATGCACAGGGGATGGCGCAGACCGTCTTCACCCTCGGGATGAAGGTCGGCCGGTACCAGGTCCATGCGACCTCGCCGGCGCTCTCGGATACCGTACGGCTAACCACGGTCGCTCAGAACGGTGCCCCGCACGCCTGGGCCGATCTGCCGCGGACCGTCCAGACGAAACCGATCCTGACATCGCTGGACAGCGCATTCACCGTGCAGGTGCTCGATATCGGCGGGAACGCCGTGGACAGTGCGATGGTGCGCTTTGTCATCGACTCACTGCCGAGTCAGTTCGCGCTCGATCAGGATCTGAGTGTGGACAGTATCAGGACCGATTCTTCCGGAAGGGCCACCACACTGTTCACGGTCGGCAGCAAGGTCGGCCGGTACCGTGTGAGTGCGGCCGTGGCAGGGGTGACCGATTCGCTCCGGTTCTATGCTGATGCGAGCGTCGGAGCGGCGGCCAGTATGGTCCGTACCGATGCTGATACGCGTGTCGGCATCGTCGGTACCGCCGTCACTCCGTTCGTGGTCACTCTGCTCGATGTCGGCGGCAATCCTGTCCCGAACGAGCCGGTGCGGTTCAGTATCGGTGCGGTGCCGGTGCCGGGTGATTCCGGTGCACTGAGCGCCACCACAACGCTGACCGATGCCAACGGTTCGGCGACGTCGGTGCTGACGCTTGGCACCAAGATCGGCACGTACGCAGTCTCGGCACAGAATGCCACCAGCGGCGGTACGCTCGCCTATACGGTGAAAGCGGAACCGGCGGCACCGAAACAATTGGCGGAGATCTCCGGCAACAATCAGCAGCGGCAGATCCTGCAGACGCTCGCGAACGACTTCGTCGTTGCCGTGCGCGATACCTTCGGCAATCCGGTCGACAGTGTCATGGTCGTCTTCCGGATCGATTCGGTCACCGCGAACGGTACCGGTGCGAAACTATCAGTGGACAGCATGAAGAGCGATCTGGCCGGTCTCGCCTCCACACGGCTCACTTTCGGTTCGCGTTCGGGTCTCTATCGCGTGACCGCAACCGTCAATGGCGTACCGGTGCTGCCGTTCGAAGCGAACGCGGCTCCGGGTGCGGCGGCCGCCATGGCAGATGCGGCAGGGAACGAGCAGACCAGTCCGATCCTCACCAATCTGGTTCCGTTCCGTCTCCGTATTGTGGACGTGGGAGGCAATGGTGTGCCGAATACTGCCGTTACCTTCGCACTCTCCGGCAGACCGTCGGGTGATACCAGTGCCGTGCTCAGTTCCTCCGGCGGTGTGACCGATTCGCTCGGCTACATCAGCTCCGTGCTCACGCTCGGCAGTAAGGTCGGTGCGTACCGCGTGAAAGCGTCCGCGACCGTACCGACCCTCACGGGCGAGGTACGCATCGGCAGGAAGACTGTCCGGACCGATATGGCGTCGGCGGTGATCGAAACGACGTTCACGGCAACGGCGAAGCATGGTACGGCGTTCCAGCTGGCAGCGCTCCTCGGTCAGCAGCAGATCAATCCGACGGAATCGACGCTGGATACAGCATTCGTCGTGACAGTAAGCGACCGCGGCGGCAATCCGGTGCCGAACGATACCGTACGGTTCACCATCACGGAAGCACCGGCGAATGCATCGCTCCAGGTGGTGCGCGATACGGTCGTGCTGACCGATTCGACCGGTACCGCATCGACCTACCTGACCCTCGGGACGAGGGAGGGACGCTACACGGTCCGGGCCGATGTGAAGGATGTGGCGCCGCAGTTCTTCACGGCCAACGCCTACTTCCTGTACGGCGATATCAACAAGGATATCGAGATCAACATCGCGGATATCACGTCGCTGGTGGATATCCTCAACAAGAGGTCGACCGTCACGGCGTCCGATTCGCTGAAGGCCGACTTCAACCGCGACGGCCTGATCGATACATTGGATATCGCGACGATGCGAGAGACCATCCTCGACCGTTCCATCTTCACCGGTTCGGTGCAGCCGGCGGTCTTCCTGGAGGATGATCAGTTCGCGGCGTTCATCAACAGTATGCCGCGCATTCCGAAGAAACGGTCTGCGTCCGCCAAGACCGTGCTCGAGGCGACCAACTTCGGTCTCCGTGTGAACCTGACCAATGACGAGCCGGTCCGCGGTCTGGAACTCCGGATGAAACTGAAGGATTCCACCCTGGCGTTGAACAGGATCAACATGCTGTTCAAACGGGCGGAGATGATGGAGGTCTTCGTCTCGACGAAGGCGCAGGAGGTGCGGGTGCTGGCGTACAACCTGTCGAACGCGGAGATCAAGGAGGACAGCGGTTCCATCTTCCGTCTGCCGCTCATCACGTCGCTGGACATGATCGATACCACCGAAGTGACCATCGCGCTCAGCAGCAACCAGTCGGCGCCGATCAACACCGAGAAGATCACGGCGCCGCCCAACGCGTACCCGGTCACCTTCCGGCTCTCGCAGAACTATCCGAACCCCTTCAACGGGGCGACGACCATCGAATATGATATCCCTGACGGTACGGAGTTTACCAAGACCGTCATCCAGGTGTTCAACGTCCTCGGCCAGCGCGTGAAGACGCTCGTGGCGGAGGACCAGCAGCCCGGACGCTACACCGTGCGGTGGGACGGCACGGACCAGAACGGCAACGTCGTTGCCACCGGTGTCTACTTCTACCGGTTGATCTCGAAATCACATGTTGGCTCACGGAAGATGCTGTATGTTAAATGATCGATTGAAGACCGTCACTACGTACTGTCTGCTTGCGTCGCTCACCTTCGTCTACGGTTGCGCCGGTGCGCTGTCCGGCGGAGGGAAGAGCGGGGGACGGTACATCTATCAATACACCATGACCGAACCGTCCGTGAACGATCAACTCTTGTACAAGGACGATTACATCACGGTGCAGTTCAAGTTCGACGAGTCAGCAGTGAAGTTCCAGCTGCAGAACGTCTCGGACCTCCCTCTTTCCATCGTCTGGGAGAATGTGGCGATCAGCCTGAACAACAGGGCCTTCCCGGTGCGGAATCTCAGCACGCTGTATCAGACCGAACTGGTCCATCCGCTGCCGGTGATGATCCCCTCGCTCGGGTACATCCGCGAAGTGGTCATACCGCGGGACAACATCACCCTGGAGAAGGAAGGGTGGAAGGAGAAGGACCTGTTCCCGACCGATGATATGGGGTCCGCGGCACGCAAGAAGCTCATCATGAAATATAACGGCAGCGTGGTGAAACTGATGCTTCCGGTCAGGATCGGTGAGGTCGTGCAGGATTACGCGTTCACCTTCAAGGTGAAAGGGATCTCGGCACTGCCGCAGAATGTTCGTCCTCCGGTGAAGGAGCGTCCGACCCCGCCGCCGGTCATGACGGCCTCTGCTTCCAATGCATTGCTGCCGATCGTCATCGCGGGAGGGATCCTCGGTCTGGCGATCTATGCGCTGTCCAAAGAGAAAGCGTCGCCGATCGGCTTCTGATACGCCGGTCGGAGCATCATGTGCGGGGGATGTACTCCGGTCCCAGCGACCCCGGTAGGGGGATCATTGGTACGCCGACAGCGGAACGGGAATACTCCGTCCGTTCATACCACAGCAGCTCATAATGTGAATTCCTTCTCTCTCCATAGGCTCCGTCTCTTCCGCATCCTGCTGATGCTGGTGCTGCTTGCGGCTGCAGCACACGCACAGGTCGATGTTGCCGGTTCGACCGGTGCGGACGGTACGTATGCCACCCTCAAAGCAGCCTTCGATGCCCTGAACCTGAATGGTACGCAGGCTGGCAATGTCATCACCATCTCCATCACCGCTTCCACCGTCGAATCCGCTTCCGCCTCTCTTAATCAGCCTTCCGTCAGTTCCTGGACCTCGTTGACGATCCAGCCATCAGGCGGTGCTGTTCGCACGGTGAGCGGAAGCGTAGCAGGGGGAGCGTTGATCAACGGGGCGGACAATGTGACGATCGACGGACTCAACAGCGGGGGGAACGCGTTGACGATCGAGAACACATCGACGTCGGCGACGGCGGGGACGAGCACGATCCGGTTCATCAACGATGCGAGCAATAACACGGTGCAGAACTGCACGATCAAAGGATCGGGGACGGGAGCGACGACCGGGACGGTGTATTACTCGACGGGGACGACGACCGGGAACGACAATAATACGGTGAGCGGGAACATCATTGCGCCGTCGGGTTCGAACCTTCCGCTGAACGGGGTGTATTCTGCCGGGACATCGGTGTCGGTGGACAACAGCGGGAACACGGTGAGCAACAACGACATCCAGGACTACTACGGCGCGGCCGCGGCGTCGAACGGCATCCTGATCGCCTCGAGCAGTTCGGCGTGGACGATCACGGGGAATAAGTTCTTCCAGACCGGCACGCGGACGGCCACGGCCGGGAACGCCCACCGCGCGATCCAGATCGTCACGGCGCTGGGGGTGAACTATACGGTGAGCAACAACACGATCGGATATGCGGACAATGCGGGAACGGGCGTGACGACCTACGACGGGGCGTTCGCGAACCTGTTCCGTGGCATCGAGCTGACGGTGGGGACCGCTTCTGCCAGCAGCGTGCAGGGGAACACGGTCAGCGGCATCAGCTTCTCGACCACCAGCGGCACGACGACGCTCCCGGGTATCTTCTCCGGCATCGTCGTGCTGGGCGGGAACGTGAACATCGGGACGGTCACCCCGAACACGGTCGGCAGCGGCACAGGGACCGGTGCGGTCAGCGTCACCTCCACGACCTCGCTGGGAGTGATCACCGG
>JABWAK010000006.1 GCA_013361065.1 Bacteroidota bacterium | reverse complement strand
GAGATCACGCCCGAGCTGCGCGACGAAGGGTTCGCCCGCGAGTTCGTGAGCCGCGTCCAGAACCTGCGGAAGGACTCCGGGCTGGAGGTCACGGACCGCATCGCCATCACTATCGCGGCCGGCAGCGTTCTCTCCGCCGCATTGAACGGCATGGCGGAGTACATCCGGAGCGAAACGCTCGCGGTCAGTCTTTCCGGCGGTGCCGTCGCCGGGAGCGCGCGGCGGCAGGAGGAGATCAACGGCGAGCAGTGCGACATCGGCATCGAAAAGATCACCCACTAGCAAGGATCCGACATGGCAAAGACGAAGACCGCGGTGAAGAAGAGACCGGCGAAGACGGCGGCGAAGACGAAGGCCAGAAGCCCGCGTCCCTCCGCGGCCCCGAAAGCGGCGGCGAAGAAGGCGGCACCGGTTCCGGTCAAGAAGAAGCCGGTGAAGGGGTACAGCGCCCGGGAACTGGAGTACTTCCGGAAGATCATCGTGGAGAAGCGGAAGGAGATCCTCGAGGAGCTCTCCATCCTGAAGGAGAGCATGATGGACGTGACGACCGGCGAGTACGCCAGCGAGAACTCGACCTACTCCATGCACATGGAGCAGGGGACCGACGCCATGGAGCGCGAGAAGACCTTCCTGTTCGCCTCGCGCGAAGGGAAGTTCCTCAATTATCTGGATGATGCGCTCAAACGCATCGACAAAGGAACGTACGGATTCTGCATCCAGTGCGGCAAGCTCATCCCCAAGGCGCGCCTGGAAGCGGTCCCCCATGCGCAGCTCTGCATCGAATGCAAGAACCTGAAGAAGGGGTCGATGTAACTGTGAGAGTCCTGTTCGTCACGTTCTTTATCGTCATCGCGGACCAGATCACGAAGTTCATGATCAAGGGGCTCGAGGTCCCGTCGCTCGGCATTTCCCTGAAAGGGATGCAGCTCGGCACGTCCATTCCCGTTGCCGGGGACTTCCTCCGTATCACCTTCATCGAGAATCCGGGCATGGCGTTCGGCATCGAAGTGGTGGACGGCAAGCTGTTCCTGACCCTTTTCTCCATCGTGGCCAGCATCGGCATCTTCTTCTATCTCTATCTGCTCCGACGGGAAAAATTGCTGTTCCGTCTCTCGCTGGCGCTCATCCTGGGAGGAGCGATCGGCAACCTGATCGACCGTACCTTCTACGGAGTGATCTACGGAGAATCGGCGCTGTTCCACGGGAAAGTGGTCGATTTCATCGATGTCGATTTCATCAACATCGACCTCTGGGGCTTCACGCTGCAGCGCTTCTGGGTGTTCAATATCGCGGATGCGGCGGTCTCCGTCGGCGTGCTGATGATGCTCCTCTTCCACCGGTCGTTCGTGGACCAGGAACAGGAAGCGGCCGCTGCTGCTGCCGCGCAGGAGAGCGGGTCAACGACGGAGTCCAATCCAACAGCGTAATTCTTGCTGTCGATCGGAACTGGTTCGTTGGATTCCATGCGACCATCCACTATTGACAATGTTCGTTCATAGATCTTCCTGAGACTTCCCTGATGCTCGCCGATGCGAGCATCTTTTTTTCTCCACCTACACATTCGCGTTCCGATGAAGAATCACTTTGAGATACATGTTCCTCCCGGACAGACCAAGGAACGGCTGGATGTGTACCTGACCAACCGGACGGAGAACGCCACGCGCAACAAAGTCCAGGAGGCGATCAAGAACGGCGAAGTGTTGGTGAACGGGAAGAATGTCAAACCGAGCTATGTGGTGCTGCCCGAGGACCTGATCACGGTGAATCTTTCCCGTCCCGACCCGCCCGAAGTGAAAGCGGAGGATATCCCGCTGGAGATCGTCCATGAGGATGACTATCTGCTGGTAGTGAACAAACCGGCCGGTATGGTGACCCATCCCGCGTATAAGAATTATTCCGGCACCCTGGTGAATGCGTTGATGCATCACTCCGAACAGCTCTCGCAGCTGCATGCGGAAGAGGACGAGGAGTTCGACATCGTCCGGCCCGGCATCGTGCACCGGCTGGATAAGGATACGAGCGGGCTATTGGTGGTGGCGAAGGATGAGACGACGCATCAAAAGCTGGCAAAGCAGTTCGCCGCCAAGACATCGGAGCGGGAGTATCACGCCGTGGTGTGGGGACGGTTCAAACAGGAGAGCGGGACGATCGATGCGCCGCTGGGACGGAGCAAGAGCGACCGGAAGAAAGTGGCGGTCGTGGCGGACGGGAAGAACGCCGTGACCGATTATGAGGTGATCGAACAGTTCGAGTACGTTACGCTCATCCGCCTGCATCTGCATACCGGACGGACCCATCAGATCCGTGTGCATTGCGCGCATATCAATCATCCCGTCTTCGGCGATGCGACGTACGGCGGGGACCAGATCATGATCGGCGGCATCGAAGGGAAGAAGCTGGCCGAGGTGAAGAACCTGCTCGCCATGATGCCGCGCCAGGCGCTGCATGCCAAGAAACTCGGATTCGTCCACCCGCACACCAAAAAGATGATGCGCTTCGACAGCGAGCTACCGAAGGATATGCTCGACATCCTCGCGTTGCTGCGGGAACGCAAACTCACCTCCAATCACTGACAGCCCGACCGTGACCTTGAACCAGACCCTTCGACTCTGGCGGCTTCCTGCCGGATTGCTGCTCTTATCCCTTGTTCCCGCCATCGCCGGAACGGTCCGCCTGCTGCAGATCGCTCAGGGCGCGGCTGTCACGCCGGAGAATGCGCGCTTCCTGACCGCGCCGGTCCCGGCGGCATTGCATATCGTCAGTGTCGTCGTCTATTGCATGCTGGGTGCTTTCCAGTTCGTTCCGCGTATCCGTTCCCGGTATCCTGCCTGGCACCGCTGGTCCGGCAGAGTGCTGGTGCCGGCCGGACTGATCGCATCCGTAAGCGGGCTCTGGATGACATTCTTCTATCCCTGGCCGCAGTATGATGGTCAGGGACTGTATCTCATCCGCATCGGTGTCGGTGCTGTGATGACGTACGGACTGATCGTTGCCACAATCGCGATCCTCAAGAAGGATGTGGCGCGACACCGGGCATGGATGATGCGGGCGTATGCGCTTGGACTCGGCGCCGGCACACAGGTACTGACTCATATCCCCTGGTTGTTACTGCCGGACTATCACAATGAAACATTCCGGACCATCAGCATGGCGGCCGGGTGGGGGATCAACGCCGCTGTTGTGGAATGGCGTCTGTCCGGTTCACGGTTCCGTGCACAGAAAGGAGAAGATCATGCGTAACCACATTCTCATACTGTTATCGATCATCCTTCTGACAGGATGCGATGATGCTGCTGATGCTCCGGCACCTTCCGCACCGTACGAGCGGTGGAAGATGCAGAACCTGCATTCCTATAGTATGGAACAGGTGCGCGTCTGTTTCTGCATAGACGGCGGAACACGGATGAAGGTTATCGTCAAACAGGATACAATATTCTCTGTGATGCGCCTGAGCGATTCCACGATGCTGTCCTACCCGCAAACGCGGACCTACCTACCGATCGATTCCCTGTTCTCCATCATCCGGAACCCGGGGTCCGATTCTCTGATCGTGGAATACCATCCTGACCTTGGCTATCCTGTCAAACTTGATATCAATCCGCAGCAGCACCCGGTGGACGGGGGAGTGCTGTACGAAACTTCATCCGTGAAACCGTTGTAAGGAAGAATTCCCGCCTGAAAAACATCGACCGGACTGCGGAACAGTCCGGTCGAGGATGCTAAAGCAGTCATCAGCGAGACAGCTACCGGACCAAAAGAATTTTCGTTGTCGCGATCCCGTTCCCATTGGTGCCTGCAGCATCCCGCAATGTTACAAGATAGGTCCCGGAGGCCAGACCGCGGCCGCTTCCATCCTGACCGTTCCACCGCAGCATATAGGAACCCCCGTCCTTCCGTTCAGGAACGGTTTGAAAGACCACCCTTCCCATGATATCCATGATGCTGATCTGCACCGATGCCGGTCTTTCGAGCGTGTATCTGACCGTTGTTTCCGGATTGAACGGATTGGGATACACATCGAGCGTTGCGAAGGACCGGAACGATGCATCATTTTTTTTTACCGAGACCGGTGCGTTGGAGAAGATCTCAGTGCTTGTCAGATACCCCGCCGCGCCGTATCCGCTGGCACAGATATGCTGCCATTCCCCGTTCGGGAGTTTCACGGATGCACTCTGTCCGGTCAGCCATGCGGTCGGCTTGTTCGGAAGTTTCGTCCAGACGTTCCGTCCGGCGTCAAAATGATACTGTTCGTCCGAACGGGTCGAAAAGGTGTTGTTCGTACTCCCGCCGGTCATGATGATACCGTTCTGCCATTGATTGGCATCGAAGAAGGTCCGGGTCGCACCCGGGAACGGTGCGCCTTTGGTCCAGACGATCTTCGCTCGGTCATTCTGGTCGATCACGCCGAGATAGACGTCGTTATAGTAGGACGCCGAAAAGAATGCATTCGTCCCGCCGATGTACACCAGCGTGTCACCTGCGATCGAGAATCCGCCGAAATTGAGCTGGGAGGGTGACGGGATTCCGGTGGCGTACCGCCATCGGTCGGTCCGTGCATTGTAGACCAGCACCAATGCAGGGGAGGAACCGTTGAACCCGCCGGCGATATAGATGAGACTGTCCTGATAGGCGACCGCTTTCGCATCGCCGTGGTAGAGCGGGAGCGGCTGCGCGGTCTTCCAGACATTCTCCCGGATGCTGTACTTCCAGACAGTCGATTCACCGGAACCGGGAGGATCGATCACGCCGCCGATCACGTAGAGTGAATCCTTCAGAACAGCCGTCGCCCCGCCGAGCAGCCCGGTCGGATGTGCCGCAACCTTCGACCAGCTGTTGCTCTTCACATCGTACCGCTGAACGGCGGTCGTCATCAGGTCATTCAGGCTCCGTCCGGAGACGATATACATCACTGCGGTATCGCCGGAGACGTACGATGCGGTGTTACCGGCACGGACAGGAACAGGGGTGGCGGCTGCATTCCGCCATTGCTGCCCCGGTGCCTGGTGGAATAGTACTGCGATCAGAAAAAGGATGGTCCGACGATGCATGGTGTCCTCGATTCGTGATGGTTGAATGACAGTGTGAGAACAACATACGGCATGGGGAGGCGCGGACAAACAGGATTTCGGCGGAACGGATGGTTGGGACGGCAGAACGGTCGGATTGAGGGAGCGTTTTTACCCGTTCCTGACGAGCTTTTCGAGGGCTGTACGATAGGTCCGGCTCATCGGGAGGGTCCGGCCGGAATGCAGGAGGATCAGATAATCCCCCCGAAGCCGCGAACGGAGCTCTTTGATCATGGCGCTGTTCACGATCACGGAACGGTGGATGCGGACGAATGACGGGGGGAGCTGTTCCTGCGCCTGCTGCAGGGTGAGATGGACAAGATGGACATCCCTGGCGGTGATGCGGACGTAGTCGCCCTCTGCTTCCAGCGATTCGATCTCGTGCAAAGGGATGAGTGTCTGTGTTCCACGGTTCTTGACGGTCAGCATCTGCGGTTTCCGTTCCGGTTCCATTTCCTTCAGCACAGCGGCGAGCTTTTTCACTTCCTCGGTGATGCTTCCGGAGGCACGGAGCGATCGTATCCGGTCCAACGACCGGTCGACCCTGCTCTCTTCGAACGGTTTCACGATGTAATCAACCGCGTTCACGTCGAACGCCTGGACGGCATGGTCACTGAACGCGGTCACAAAGACCACCAGCGGCATCGTTCCGGCAGGAAGCGCCCGGAGCAGGGCGAATCCGTCAGGATCAGGGATACGGATGTCAAGGAAGACCACGTCAGGGCGGAGGGCGGTGATGGCGGTGAGCGCCGATGCACCGTCGCTGCACTCGGCAGTCACTTTCATATCGGCATGACGCTCCAGTGTTCGGCGGAGTGCGTTCCTGGCATGCAGTTCATCCTCGACGATGATCACATTCATGCACGCACCGGAATGGTCAGTTCAGCGATGGTGTGTCCGTTCTGCTCGAACAAACGGAACGAGGAACGGTCGCCGTACAATTGCTGCAGACGGTCCCGCGTGGACGAGAGTCCGATCCCCAGGGAGGGTTCCGCGCCGTTCCGTATCGGTCCCGGATTCCCGATCCGGACCGTCAGCATGCCGTTGCTGGTGCGGGATGTGATGGAGACCGTACCGGGCGCGGAGGATCGTTCGATGCCGTGGCGGACGGCATTCTCCACCAGCGGCTGCAGCAGCAGGTTCGGAACGCGCAGTTCGCCGGTACCGTCACCGATATCGACCGCCACCTGCAGCTTATCCTCGAATCGGGTCCGCTCGATCTCCAGATACTTCTCCACCAGCACCATCTCCTCGTTCAGCGTATGCTCCTGCACGTTCATACCGGTCAGCGTCATCCGCAGCAGTTCGCTCAGCCGTACCAGCATCCTGCGCGCCGTATCCGGATCGGTGTGGATGAGGGAGGAGACCGTATGCATGGTATTGAAGAGGAAATGCGGCTGCAATTGCAGCTTCAGCGCCTGCAGCCGGGACTCGGCCAGCTGTGTTTCGAGGATGGATGCGTGAAGCTGTCGGTCACGGTACGCGCCGTAGTACCGCAGTCCCTGGACCGCACCAACGATGGCGCAGTAGGTCAGGACATTCCGGTGGAACCGCAGCACGAGGTTGAAAGAGATATGCTCGGAAAGATCGAACGGCCGTCCGATGAAGGCCGGCATCTGTTGGCAGACGCCGATGAGTCCGGCGAGGTAGGCATGGATGACGCTGTGCACGAGCGCGATCACCAGACAGAGTGCGGTGTGCACCGCCATTATCCGCAGCCAGGTGGAGCGTGTGAAAGGGAACCGGTCCGCAGCAGCGATCGCGATCAGTCCGAGCGGGATCCAGGCGAGCGCTTCGGGGACGATCAGCAGGAACATGAACCAGAATGTATACTGCGCTGTGGACTGGGTCTGATAAAAGATGTACGATTCGCTGGTGAAGTACAGTGCGAAGAGGGTCCAGAACGCGAGGTAGAGGAGGATCTGCAGGGAACGCCGGTTCATCCGCGGGTCCATGGGTGACCGGTCATTTCTTCTGGAGCTCGATCGACAGCCGTTCCAGACTCGGGACGAAATCCATAACGAAGACCTCCTCCGTCTGGGTGAGGTTCACGGTCGGGACCACTTCGATGCGCTGGAAGAGGCTGTTGGGGATCTCACTGATGGCGCTGACGATACCGACCTTGATGCCGGGAGGGAAGGCGTTGCTGTACTCGGAGGTGATGATGGCATCCCCTTCCTTCACATCCTGTGTTTTGGAGACATTCTTCAGCAGAAGGGTCTTCCCGTCCCACGCCACGATGCCGTCCACACGGCTCCGCTGCACCTTCGCGCTGGCGCGGAAATCGACGTTTACGATCAGCTGTCCGATCGAATACCCGCCGCTCACCGCCACGATCCGTCCCACCAGTCCTTCGCCGGTCACGATCGGATTCCCGACCCGGACGCTGTCATCGCTCCCGACATTCAGCGTGAGAGTGTTCCGGAGGAGGTTCAGGTTCTTCGCCACGACCTTCGCACCGGTCAGCCGCGTCACCGAGGTTTCCTGCAGTGCGATCATGGAACGGAGGCGGATGTTCTCCAGCCGGGCCTCCCGCAGCAGGTTCACTTCATCCGCCAGGTCCACATTCACGCGGCGGAGCAGTTCGTTCTCCTGCTGCAGTGCGGTCAGATTGGGGATGAAGGAGAAGGTCTGCTGGATCACGCCGAGCGTGCCGACAGTGAGCGAGCGGATCTGCCGGACCTGGGGATTGTCGTTGAACACGAGCAGGATGAGGGAGACGGAGACGAGCGCCGTCAGGATGACGTATTCTTTGAAGAGGAAGAGGTATTGGTAGAAACGCTGGATCATCCGATACGGTTCAGTGCTGTATTTAGTTATTTGCTCAATATTGTCGCACTTCTGCCGAAGGCATCCCTTCGGGAGACTTCGCTCAGTGCGACAATATTGATCTACACTCCATTTAGAGATGAATCTACCTATACTTGAACAGCTCTAGTAACGCCGGCTGGTCAGTAATACTTTCTGGTATTTCTCCAGATTCTCCAGCACACGGCCCGTACCGCGCACCACAGCCGTGAGCGGATCCTCGGCAACGTGCACCGGCAGGTTCGTCTCCAGACGGAGACGTTCGTCGAGTCCTTTGATGAGTGCGCCGCCGCCGGTGAGCATGATACCGCGGTCCAGGATGTCCGACGCGAGTTCGGGAGGCGTCCGTTCGAGCGTCATCTTCACACCGTCGATGATGGAGGAGATGTTCTCATTGAGCGCCTCGCGGATCTCCACACTGCTTGCCTCCGTTGTCTTCGGAATGCCGTTCACGAGATCGCGGCCTTTCACCTGGATGGTCACTTCTTCCTTCATCGGCATCACCGAACCGACCTCGCACTTGATCGCTTCCGCGGTCCGTTCGCCGATCAGGATGTTATGGTTCTTCTTGAAGAACTGGATGATGGCATTGTTCAGTTCGTCCCCGGCGATGCGGATCGATTCCTCGTTCACGATACCGGAGAGGGCGATAACGGCGATCTCCGTCGTTCCGCCGCCGATGTCCACGATCATGTTGCCGACCGGCGCTTCCACATCGAGTCCGATGCCGATCGCAGCCGCCATCGGTTCGGCGATCAGGTGCACTTCCTTCGCGCCGGCATGTTCGGCGGAGTCGCGCACGGCGCGTTTCTCCACTTCCGTCACGCCGCTCGGTACGCAGACCACGATACGACGGCTCGGCATCCAGCTGGAGTGGATCTTCTTGATGAACTCGCGAAGCATCCCTTCCGCGATCTCGAAATCGGCGATCACGCCGTCCCGCATAGGACGGATGGTGCGGATGTCGCGGTGCGTACGGCCGAGCATCTCGCGCGCCTCGTTGCCGATGGCGACGATCTTCTTCGTGTTCCGGTCGAAGGCCACGATGGAAGGCTCGTTCAGCACGATCCCTTTCCCCTTCATGTAGACGAGCGTGTTGGCAGTTCCCAGATCGATGGCGATATCCGCCGAGAAATAATCAAGTAGACCCATAGTGATACTTCTTAGTGTTTGAAATGTCTGATGCCTGTGAAGACCATGGCGATGTTGTGGTCGTTGGCTGCCGCGATGACCTCTTCATCACGGATCGAACCGCCGGGCTGGATGACCGCCGTTGCACCGGCACTGACCGCTTCCAGCAGACCATCGGCAAAGGGGAAGAACGCATCGGACGCAACGACGCTCCCCTGCAAAGATAAGTTACTTTCTTTTGATTTCCATACGGCAATTTTCGACGAATCGATCCGGGACATCTGTCCCGCACCCACCGCCAGCGTGCGGTCCTTCGCGCCGTAGACGATCGCGTTGGATTTCACATGCTTTGCCACCTTCCAGATGAAGAGCATCGCTTCCAGCTCCTCCGCCGTCGGCTGCCGTTTGGTGACCACCTTCAGTTCTGCCGCTGTGACACGGGCCAGATCGCGGGACTGGACGAGCAGTCCTCCCGGAACGGACCGGATATCATAGCGGCCGTCGTTCCGGCCGGCGACCTGCACCAGCCGGCGGTCCTTCTTCTTCATGAGGAACTCCAGCACCCCCGGCTCGAACGAGGGGGCCAGGATGATCTCCGTGAAGATCTCGTTCATCGCTTCGGCCGCCTTCATGTCCAGCGGACGGTTGACGGCGATGATGCCGCCGAACGGCGCCTTGGTATCGGTGGCGAACGCTTTGCGGTATGCCTCTTCCAGTGTTGCTGCCGTCCCGACGCCGCACGGATTGGTATGCTTGATGATCACCACGGTCGGGGTCTCGAACTCCGCCGCAAGGTTCACAGCGGCATTCGCATCAATGATGTTATTGAACGAAAGCTCCTTGCCGTGGAGTTTCTTCAGCGAGGCATCGAAGCTGCCATAGAGTGCAGCGGACTGGTGCGGATTCTCGCCGTAACGGAGGTCCGCCGACTTCCGCGCAGAGAAGGTGAACACTGCAGGCAGCGCTGTCGGATCCTCGCTGCGGGAGAGATACGCAGAGATGGTCGCATCATAATGTGCGGTGTGACGGAACACTTCCTTCGCCAGTGCGAAACAGGTCTCTTCGCTCACGGCACCGTTGTTCGTCTGCAGCTCTTCCAGGAAAGGGACGTACCGTTCATGGTTCACAATGACGGCGGTGAATCGGTAATTCTTCGCGGCAGAGCGGAGCATGGTCGGTCCGCCGATATCGATGTTCTCGATCGCTTCATGCAGCGGCACATCCGGTTTTGCGATGGTCTCTTCGAACGGATAGAGGTTCACCACTACCAGGTCGATGGGGGAGAACTTGTGCTCTTCCAGCTGACGGCGGTGTTCGGGATTATCCAGGACGGCGAGGAGCCCTGCATGCACTGCAGGATGGAGCGTCTTCACGCGTCCGTCCATGATCTCGGGGAACCCGGTCACATCGGAGATCTGCACGGCAGGGATCTTATTGGCGGTCAGCAGCGCATGCGTCCCGCCGGTGGAGATGATCTCCACACCGCGCTGATGCAGCGCCGCGGCAAATTCCACGATGCCGCGTTTGTCCGAGACACTGATGAGGGCACGTTTGATGGTCAGCACGAACGATGGTCCTTCTGATTACGGTCGATGATTCAATGCGATCTGTTTCACAACGGACGGCAGCAGAGTATGTTCCGCCGTCAGCACGCGGGCGGCGAGCGTCTCCGGCGTATCACCGGGCAGGACCGGCACCCGCTGCTGTGCGATCACTGCACCGCGGTCGTACTCCTCGTCCACATAATGCACGCTTGCACCCGATTCCGTCTCACCGGCGGCAAGCACCGCCGCATGTACATGCATGCCGTACATCCCTTCGCCGCCGAATTTCGGCAGCAGTGCCGGGTGGATGTTGATGATGCGCTGCGAATAGGCGCGCACGACCGCTGCATCCATCTTCTTCATGTACCCGGCAAGCACGATCAGGTCCGTTCGGTACTGCGCGAGTGACTGCAGCACTGCCTGGTGGAAATCTGCCGGACCGGGAAATTGACGCTGGCTGAGATGGAGTGCAGGGATGCCGAACGACCGCGCCAGGTTCAGAGCGCCAGCCGCAGAGTTGTTGCTGATCACGACGGCGATCCGTGCCGGGATGTTCTCTTCACCGATCGTACGGTGGAGCGCTTCGAAATTCGAACCGCGACCGGACGCAAACACTGCGATGTTCAACACGCGGACGATCCCTCAGCAGGAAATGACAACGATACGATGGCGGCGGACGGAACTACCAACGCTGCATGCGTGTCACACCTTGCGGAGTCCAGGCATGACACTGTGGACACTCACACGCAGACTCCGCTCTGTGCGACGGATTGCATGCAGGCATTGGGGATGAAAACTGTTACAAATGTAACCACAAATGCCTGGTTTGTCAATCAAATGAAGGCGAAAATCGCCTGTTTTCTTAACTTTTTCCGGATTCCGGCGGCGGCCGTACTCACCGGACACATGCTTGATCGAACCGGAGGAGTCTCTTGCCGGCATCGACCGTGGCGGTGATACCGATCGGGATCGTGAGCTTCCGGGGGACGTGGCCGTACACCAGACCGGTCACCACCGGTTTCTTCAGTCCCGCCAGATAGTCCTGCATCACCTGTTCCGCCGTGAGGAACGGCTTGCTGGTGTCGCTCGCCTTCACATCGGTCAGTTCCCCCATGATCACCCCCGAAGCGTCCCGCAGGATGTTCGCGATCCGCAGGTGATTCATCATCCGGTCGAACCGGTAACTCTCCTCCTCGATCTCCTCGATGAAGAGCAGGGACTTTTTGAAGGAGGGGAGGTACGGTGTGCCGGCAAGGGCGACGATCAGACTGAGATTCCCTCCGAGCAGCCGGCCGGATGCCTTGCCGGTCACCATCGGGGTGAGCGGCCGGTCGTCCGGATTGCGGACCGGTCCGAGTTTCTTCCGGCTGGTCAGGCAGGACCAGAAATGCTCCTCCGTGAACGGATCGATCCCTTTGAACATCTCCACCCCCGCCATCGGCCCGGAGAAGCTGACCAGTCCGGTCTTGCGGTAGATCGCCAGCTGCAGAGCGGTCAGGTCGCTGTAGCCGACGAGGATCTTGGGGTTCTTCCTGATCACACTGTAGTTCAGCAGCGGCAGGATTCGGGGAGTCCCGTATCCGCCCCGAACGGCGATGATCGCTTTAATATCCTTGTCTGCGAACATGGCGTTGATATCGTCCGCCCGCTCCTGGTCCGTTCCGGCCAGATAGCCGTACACTTTCTGCACATTCTTGCCGAGCACGGGGCGGTACCCGAGCCGTTCCAGGTATTCGGCGCCTTTATAGATCTTCTCGAGACTGCTGGGCGGGCTCGCCGGTGTGACGATGCCGATGCGGTCCCCTTTCTTCAATGCGGATGGGATGATGGTCATAGGTCTACTGCATGGTGATGGCGTGGAAGAGATAGGCAACGCTCAATTCCGCACCTTTGGCGTGGTCGAACTCCGAAATATTGGAGACGCCGTATGCCTTCAGGGTGAGATCGCCGAAGCCGTGTTCGATACCTGCTTTGATATTGGAGAGATGGTGCATCGCCGGTCCGGAATGGCCGCGCCGTCCGGCGGTCTGCAGGACAAGAGATGTCGAGCTGGCCACCGGAAGGGTGTACTGGAGGCCGTACAGGAACACATCATGCTGCTGACCCAGGACGGTCGGATCGCTCAGGATGCCGAGTCCGGCGTTCGCCGTCAACAGTCCGCCGATATGCCGTTCGAACAGCAGCAGGGAATAGAAGTTCATCTCATCGATGCCGAGACCCGATTCGTTGCTTGCGTTCGGCAGCTGGACGCCGAAGCGGACGGAGAATCCGATGCCGGTCGTATACTCACTCAGCACGGCGAACTTCGTCCAGACGGTGAAATCGCCGATGTCGCCGGTCGGCTGCGCGTTGGACGCGATGCGGGAATTGAAGGCCGGCTCCCGTTTGGTCACATCGAGCAGGTTCAGGATGGTGCCGTCCGCCTGCAGCTCCACATACTCGCTGAGCGAGACGGCGAAGCGCAGGGTGCCGAATTTCAGCAGGTGGCCGGTCAGACCGGAGAGCGGGAACGGCTGATCCATGAAATAGGAGGTCCCCATATCGAGCTGTGCATGTCCCCGCTCGAGCAGGGAGGAAGATTCAACAGGGAGCGGATGCTGCTGCGCCAGCGCGCAGACGCTCCAGAGAAGGGACAGGAGTAGGGTCCGTGTCATCTGTTCCTGGGTCCGGGTATCGCGGTTGAGGATAAAAAAAAAGGCGCCGGCAATGCCGGCGCCGGTCGATCACATACTCAGGCTGCGGAGTGCTCGGCGGTACGTACGCGTTTCTCGAACTCCTCGCGGAACCGTTTCACGAAGCTCTGGACCGGCCACGCCGCGGCGTCACCGAGTGCGCAGATGGTGTTCCCTTCGATCTGGTTCGCAACGTTCACCAGCATGTCCACATCCGCCTGTCGTGCTTCGTTGTGCTCGAAGCGGTGCAGCATCTTCTCGAGCCATCCGGTCCCTTCACGGCACGGTGTGCACTGTCCGCACGATTCGTGATGATAGAAGTGTGCGATGCGTGCCAGCACGCGGACCATATCCGTATCCTCGTCCATCACCATCAGACCGGCGGTGCCGACGGACGAGCCGGCCGCTTTCAGCGAATCGGCATCCATGTTCACTCCTTCGAGGTTCTCGCCGCGCAGGACCATGGTGGACGAACCGCCGGGGATGACCGCCTTGATCCGTTTGTTGCCCGGAACACCGCCGCCGTACTGCGGATCGTTGATCAGCGTCAGCAGCGGTACTCCGGTCGGGACCTCGTACACGCCGGGACGGTTCACATGACCGCTGATGCCGACCAGGATCGGGCCGGGATGTTTCGCCACGCCGATCTTGGAGTACCAGTCCGCACCTTTATTGATGATGAGCGGAACGTTGGTCATCGTCTCCACATTGTTGATGGTGGTGGGACTGGACCAGAGACCTTTCTGTGCCGGGAACGGCGGTTTGATGCGGGGATAGCCGCGGTCCCCTTCCACGGAGTTCATCAGCGCCGATTCCTCGCCGCAGATGTAGGCGCCGGCCCCTTTGTGCGTGTAGATATTGGTGGAGAACCCGGTGCCGAGGATGTTCTGCCCGATGTACCCTTTGGCGTAGGCATCCGCGAGCGCCTTGTCCACCATGCGGATCCATTTGCCGTACTCGCCGCGGATGTAGATGTAAGCGGAAGTGATCCCCATGGCATAGCAGCCGATCAGGATCCCCTCGATCATCATGTGCGGATTCAGTTCGAAGATCTGCCGGTCCTTGAACGTGCCCGGTTCGGATTCGTCCCCGTTCACCGCAAGGTACTTCGGCCGCTCGTTCCCTTTGGGCATGAAGGACCACTTCATGCCGGTGGGGAAGCAGGCGCCGCCGCGGCCGCGCAGACCGGATTTCTTCACTTCTTCGATCACCTCATCCGGTTTCATCTGCAGCACCTTCTTCAGAGCGGCATAGCCGCCGTGCTGCTCATACACATCGATCTGGTGATAGTTCGGGATCTCCGGGAGAATGTATTTTTCCATAGTCATTAAGATAGAGTGGAGCGTGCGCCGGTCCTCTGCGGACCGTGCACCGGGATCATTTCAAGTTGGTCAGGATCTGTTCGGCCTTCTCGGCGGTGAGATGCTCATGGTATTCCTCGCCGATGGCGAGCATCGGAGCGCCGCCGCAGGCACCCATGCATTCCACTTCGCTCAGTGTGAACCTGCCGTCCGCCGAGGTGGAACCGAGCTTCGTGCCGCACACCTTCTCCGCCGCCGCCACGATCTTGTCCGAACCGCGCAGCATGCAGGAGACGTTCGTGCAGACCTCGATGTGGTGCCGGCCGAGTTTCTTGTCGTTGAACATCGTGTAGAACGTCACCACGCCCATCACATGCGCGTACGGAACTCCGACCAGGTCGCCGACGTACTTCATCATATCGGTGGAGATCCATCCTTCCTGTTCCTGGGCGATCCAGAGGATGGGAAGGAGCGCTGCCTTCTTTTCGGGATACCGGGCGAAGAGCGCGGTGGCTTTCTCGAGATTCTCTTTGTTCAGCATAATGGCTACGGTAAAAGGATATGGGAACGACTGTACGAAAAAAAAAGACCGCCGGCGGATGGAGACCCGTCGGCGGCGGATGATCACTTGTCTGCTTCGCCCATCACAGGATCGAGGCTTCCGAGCACTGCCACGATATCGGAGATCATGCCTCCTTCCACCAGCAGCGGGGTGGACTGGAGGTTCATGAACGAAGGGGAGCGGATCTTCAGGCGCCAGGGATGTCCCTCGCCGCGGGACTGGATGTAGAATCCGAGTTCCCCTTTGGAGGCTTCCACGGCATTATAGACCTCGCCGACCGGCGGATTCACGCCGAAGTTGATCAGCATGAAGTCATGAATGAGCTCCTCCATGCGGGTGTAGACCTGTTCCTTGCGCGGCAGCACCTTCTTCGGTTCATTGGCGTGCACCGGGCCCTGCGGCATCTTCTCCAGGCACTGACGGATGATTTTGACGCTCTCCTTCACTTCGTTCAGACGCACATAGTAGCGGGAGAGACTGTCGCCGTCGGTCAGGACGGGGATGTTGAAATCGAGTTCCGGGTAGACCAGGTACGGCTGCGTCCGGCGCAGATCGCATTCGAGTCCCACCGCGCGCAGGTTCGGACCGCTCATACCCATGGCGATCGCTTTCTCGCGGGAGATCACGCCGACCCCGTCCAGCCGCTCCACGAAGATGCGGTTGGTGTTGAGCATCGTGATGCACTCGTTGAACTTCTCGGGGAACTGGTCGAAGAATTCCTTCACTGCCGCGATCACATCCGGCGTCATATCGTGGGCCAGACCGCCGACGCGGGTGAAGCTGGTGGTGAACCGGGCACCGGTGAGCAGTTCGAAGATATCGTACATCTTCTCGCGTTCACGGAAGGACCAGGTGAAGACCGTCAGAGCACCGACGTCCATGGCAAGCGCGCCGATCCCGAGCAGATGGGAGGAGATACGGGCCATTTCGGAGATGATCACGCGGATATACTGTGCCCGTTTCGGGGCTTCGATGCCGACCAGTTTCTCCACTGCCAGCACATAGGCGGTGTTGTTCATCAATGGGGAGAGGTAGTCCAGCCGGTCCGTATGCGGGATGAACTCGTGATAGGAGCAGTTCTCGGCCAGTTTCTCATAACCGCGGTGCAGATATCCCAGCTCGGGCACGCACGCCGCAACGGTCTCGCCGTCCAGCTTGATGAGCAGACGAAGCACGCCGTGGGTGGCCGGATGCTGCGGTCCCATGTTCAGGACCATCTGATTGTCCAGCGCGTCATTGAAATAGACGCTGGTGTTCTTGTTCTCCAGTGCAGCGAGGATCTTCTGCTGCCGGATCTCCATTGCTTGTTCTACATTCATCGGTTCGTGCGGTTCTCTGCTATAATGAGGAGGATTATTTTCTGGGAAGCGGGATCGAATCCGGAATGCCCATCATCGGGAAATCCTTCCGGAGCGGATGATACTCGAACTCCTCCGGCATGTACATACGGCGCAGATCGTTATGACCGTCGAAGATCACGCCGAACATGTCGAACGTCTCGCGTTCCGGCCAGTTGGCGCCGGGCCAGACGGAGGTGACGGAGGGACAGTGCATGTCCGACTCATCCACGAAGGTCTTCACGCGGATGCGGTGGTTCAGGCTGGTGGAATAGAGATTGTAGATCACTTCGAAGCGGTTCTCCGGCGTGTAGGCATCGGCACCGCAGACATCGCTGCAGTAATCGAAGAGGGAGGAGGCATCATCGCGCAGATGGGTGCAGACGGCAACGATGGAGGACTTCTTCACATGGACGGTGGTCTCACCGCGGAATTCCTGGACGGCGAGGATACTGTCCGGCAGGCTGGAGCGCAACGAATCAACGACGGAAGTGAGCATATCGGGAGTAAAGGACTGTGCACCGGTGCCGGCGGAATGCCGGCACCGGTATGGACTGATTAATTATTGGCGACGCCCTGGATCTGGAGCAGCTGCTGCTGTTCGGCGCGTTCTGCAGCGACCGTCATCGGTGTACCGCGGCTTTCGCCCCGCTGGATCTTCTCCTGGATCATCATGAGTGCGTGGAGCAGATTGTCCGGGCGCGGCGGGCATCCTGCCACGTACACATCCACCGGCAGGAACTGATCGATCCCCTGCACGACGGAGTAGGTGCGGTACATGCCGCCGGAGGAGGTGCAGGCGCCCATGGCGATGACCCATTTCGGATCGGGCATCTGGTCATAGATCTTGCGGACAACGGTCGCCATCTTATAGGTGGTGGTGCCGGCAACGAGGAGCAGGTCGGACTGACGGGGGGAGAACCGGAACACTTCGGCGCCGAAGCGTGCAACGTCGAACCGGGGCATGGCGAAGGCCATCATCTCGATACCGCAGCAGGAGATGCCGAGCGGCATCGGCCAGACCGAGTTCTTCCGGCACCAGTTGATGGCGGAATCGATGGTGGTGGTCAGGGCGGTATCGCCCAGGGCATGTTCTAATCCCATTGTAACGCTCCTTTTTTCAAGATATACAGGTATCCGACCAGCAGAATGACGATGAAGAGGATCATCTCCACATATCCAAACAATCCCAGCGCACGGAAGTTCACGGCCCAGGGATAGAGGAAGATCACCTCGATGTCGAAGAGGATGAAGAGCACCGCCACCATATAGTACTTGACGGAGAAGCGTTCACGCGCCGACTTGATGGGGGGCATGCCGCTTTCGTAGGTGGAGAGCTTTTCGGGATTCGGCCGGTGCGGTCCGAGGAACCGTTGCAGCATCAGGAAGACGACGCCGAGGAAGGCCGCCACTCCGATCATCATCACGATTGGTATGTACGACTGCATAAGAGAGAAAGAAGGTCCGGTGAGAGAAAAATCTGTGACAGTGACAAAAGTTATCGAAAAATTGACCGAAAGTCAATGAAGCGAAATGACGCTCCGCGGTGCTGCTGCAGCGGTCCGCCGCGGAGAAAAAAAATATTTTTTTCCGCAGTCATTAGAGTACAGAACGCGCAGGAATCCGTGAACACCGTGACGGTCACTGTCCGTTCTGCGCGACATTTCAACCACCGTTATATGTGATGGTCGTTATAAGAGTGCAATCGTTGATTTTTCATCGTTTTCCATGGTTGTACATCCGTGTGTGCGGCCGGTACAGGGTGGTTCTATAACGGCGTTATGTGGCAATTGTCAAGAACCGGATCCAATGTTCCCTGAATGTCAAGTTAAGTTTATCGCACTGTTTTCTATGGTTTCGGACCTCACTTTTTTCTTGACTTGAGTAGTGTAACCATCTATATTCGCATAGAGTTACACAGGACGCAGTTCTCTCCGTTTTTCTCTCGTTCAATTTCACACAATATTTATGGGGCTTTCTCTACAACGTAGAGAACTGGGACCTGTTTTCTCGTTTTTTGCGCCAAAACAGACAATTTTGTTGTAACCTGAATTTCGGACAAACTATACCAATTTTATCCAACACTTTTAGTTAACAGGAGGACATAACCCAATGAGTGATACTACAGTAGCGGTCAAAAAAACCGCGTCGGCAAAGAAATCGGGGACTCAGGGGCTCACATTCCGCCGTTTTTTCACGCGCGAGGGGGTTCATCCGTTCGATGAGGTCGAATGGGAACTGCGTACGGCCGTGATCTCCAACGAAAAAGGAGAGAAGATCTTCGAACAGAAGAACGTCGAGATCCCGAAATCGTGGTCGATGACCGCTACCAATGTTGTGGTCTCCAAGTACTTTCATGGAGCGATCAACACCCCGGAGCGTGAGACCAGCGTGCGGCAGATCGTGGACCGCGTGGCAAAGGCGACCGTGGGCTGGGGGCGCAAGCAGAAGTATTTCGCTACCGAGCAGGATGCCGACATCTTCTATAATGAACTGTGCTTCATCCTGGTGAACCAGTATATGGCATTCAACAGCCCGGTCTGGTTCAACGTCGGTGTGGAAGAGAAGCCGCAGTGTTCCGCCTGCTTCATCAACTCCGTGCAGGATTCGATGGAGTCGATCCTCGGGCTGGCGCGGACGGAAGGGATGCTCTTCAAGTTCGGTTCGGGCACCGGTTCCAACCTGTCCACTCTCCGCTCCTCGCGTGAAGCGCTGGCCGGCGGCGGTACCGCGTCCGGTCCCGTGTCGTTCATGAAAGGCTTCGATGCATTCGCCGGCGTGATCAAATCCGGCGGCAAGACCCGCCGCGCTGCGAAGATGGTCATCCTGAATGCCGATCATCCGGATGTGGTGGAGTTCATCAATTGTAAGGCAGTGGAAGAGAAGAAGGCCTGGGCGCTGATCGACTCCGGTTATAATGGAGGGTTCAACGTTCCCGGCGGCGCGTACGATTCCGTCTCCTATCAGAATGCGAACCACTCCGTCCGCGTGACCGATGACTTCATGAAGGCGGTGCTGGAAGATAAGGAATGGAGCACCAAGGCGGTCCGTACCGGCAAGCCGGTGGATACCTACCGCGCCCGCGACCTGATGCGTCAGATCGCCGAGGCGGCATGGCTGTGCGGCGATCCGGGGATGCAGTTCGATACCACCGTGAATGCATGGCATACCTCCTCCAACACGGCGCGGATCAATGCCTCCAACCCCTGCAGCGAGTACATGTACCTGGATGATTCTGCGTGCAACCTGGCGTCGCTCAATCTGATGAAGTTCCGGACGGAGAACGGTGAGTTCGATGTCGACTCCTTCAAGTATGCGGTCGGCATCACCATCACCGCGCAGGAGATCTTCGTGGACAATGCCAGCTATCCGACGCCGGCCATCGAGAAGAACAGCCACGACTATCGTCCGCTCGGACTCGGCTACGCCAACCTCGGCGCACTGCTGATGGCGCGCGGTCTTGCATATGATTCCGATTCCGGTCGCGAGTATGCTGCTGCGATCACCTCGCTGATGTGCGGAGAGGCCTATGCCCAGTCCGCCCGCATCGCCGAGCACACCGGTCCGTTCAACGGCTACGCGGTGAACCGTGAGCCGATGCTGGCCGTGATGAACAAGCACAGCATCCATGCGGACAAGATCTCCCGCGACTACGTCCCCGCACCGCTGTGGGAAGCGAGCAGCACCTCCTGGAAGGAAGCGATCGCTCTCGGCAGCGTGCACGGATACCGCAACGGTCAGGCGACCGTGCTGGCACCGACCGGCACCATCGGTTTCATGATGGACTGCGACACCACCGGCGTGGAACCGGATATCGCGCTGGTGAAGTACAAGAAGCTGGTCGGCGGCGGTATGATGAAGATCGTCAATCAGACCGTCCCCGAAGCACTGCGCAAGCTGGGATATGACAGCGAAGCGATCGAGCACATCGTGTCGTACATCGACAAGAACGATACGATCGAAGGTGCTCCGTTCCTGAAGGAGGAGCATCTCTCCGTGTTCGACTGCGCATTCAAGCCGGCCAAAGGGAAGCGCTCCATCCAGTATATGGGCCACATCAAGATGATGGGTGCCACGCAGCCGTTCCTCTCCGGTGCGATCTCCAAAACGGTGAACATGCCGAACGACGTGACGCCGGAGGATATCATGCAGGCGTACGTGGAATCCTGGAAGCTCGGTCTGAAGGCTGTTGCGGTGTACCGCGACGGCTGCAAACGGACCCAGCCGCTCTCGACCTCGCTCGAGACCGAGAAGAAGAAGGAAGAGAAGAAGCCGGAAGCGCGTCTCGCACGCCGCCGTCTGCCGGCCGAACGCGCCGCCTATACGCACAAGTTCAGCATCGCCGGTCACGAAGGCTACATCACCGCCGGCATGTATGAGGACGGCACGCCGGGCGAGGTGTTCATCACCATGTCCAAGGAAGGCTCGACCCTCTCCGGTATGATGGATGCGTTCGCCACCTCGATCTCCATCGCGCTGCAGTACGGCGTGCCGATCAAAGTGCTGGTGGACAAGTTCAGCCACATGCGCTTCGAGCCGTCCGGCTTCACGCAGAACCCCGATATCCCGATCGCGAAATCGATCTGCGACTATCTGTTCCGCTGGCTTGGACTGAAATTCCTGCCGAAGGACGAGCAGCCGATGGCGATGCTGGCGGAGACGCCGGTGCTGGAGGCGGTGGCCAAAGCGGAAGTGCGGGCAGAATCGGTCGCATCTGTGGAGCGCGGCGAGAAGTACGTGTTCCAGACCCAGGCCGATGCACCGCCGTGCCATGAATGCGGCAGCCTGATGATCCGGTCCGGCGCCTGCTACAAGTGCACGCAGTGCGGAAGCACATCGGGCTGTTCCTGATATGCTGACATCCCGCCGCTGTTTGGCGGGACGGAAGCACGTCCGGCAGCTCCTGAGGAGCGTGGAAGGCCGGGGGGATCCCGATCCCAGTAGAATAGAAGTACCGATGAGGGCGCCAGATTGGCGCCCTCATCGTTTTTTAAAGCCTTTCACACTGCCGATCCTTCCCGTGTCCAATACGGAGCGATCCCTTCCCGGCCCATGAAGAAATCCCCTCCGCGCACCTTGACTTTATCGTTTTGTATGTTTAATATTTTCCGAACTTTCAGAACGATGAGGATCCCATGCCCCACAAACTCACATCACAGCAGAAACTCTTCGTGGAGGAATTCGGCAACCTCTACGCGTCGTACGGTTTCAAGCGGCTGAACGGACTCATCATCGGTCTGCTGCTCACCACCCCGGAACCGATGTCCCTGGGGGAGATCTGCCGACTGCTCAACCGGAGCAAGGGACTCATCTCCGAAGCGACGCGCCGGCTGAACTCGCTCGGATTCATCAAGAAGAGCAACGGGGCGGACAGCCGGAAGGATTACTACATCGCGGACAGCGAGATCTTCATCAATGTCTTCCATTTCAACATGGGGACCGTCCGCAAGAACATCTCGCTGGCGGAAACGTTCCTGCATCAGCTCGGCAGCGAACGGGCGCCGGAGCTGAAGCGCTGGAAGGAGAACCTCGCTATGATGGAGATCTTCTACGACCATATGAACGACTTCTACAAGGAGTTCGATACCGTCTGGCGCAAGAAGAAGAAGAGCTACTATACCAAGAATGACAAAGGATGAACTGACCATGAGACTGCAGAACAAGACAGCATTGATCACCGGCGCCGGACAAGGGATCGGCCGGACCACCGCACTCCTCTTCGCCCGTGAAGGAGCGAATGTGATCGTCGCGGATATCAACGAAGGACATGCGCAGGCGGCCGCAGCGGAGATCACCGCCGCAGGAGGGAAAGCGCTGGCAGTGAAGGTGAATGTGGCATCGCTCCATGAATGCGAGGCCGCTGTCGCCGCCGGCATCGCCGCATTCGGCGGGATCCAGATCCTGGTCAACAACGCCGGCATCACCCGCGATGCAACGCTCGCGAAGATGACCGAGGAACAGTTCGACCAGGTGATCAGCGTGAACCTGAAGGGGGTCTTCAACATGACCAAGGCAGTGACACCGGGAATGGTGGAAAAGGGCTACGGGAAGATCGTCAACACCTCCAGCGTGGTGGGGATCTACGGCAATTTCGGTCAGACGAACTATGTGGCGACGAAATCCGGCGTGATCGGCATGACGAAGGTCTGGGCGCGCGAGTTCGGACGGAAAGGGATCACGGTGAACGCCGTGGCGCCCGGATTCATCGCGACCGACATGATCTCCACCGTGCCGGAGAAGGTGATCAGCGGCATCAAAGAGCGGACCCCGCTCCAGCGTCTCGGCGATCCGATCGACATCGCCCATGCGTACCTCTTCCTCTCCTCCGATGAATCGGCATTCGTCTCCGGGATCGTGCTGAGTGTGGATGGGGGGATGACGTGGTAGAAGAATAGCAAATTAGCAGATTATCAGATTATCAAAATTATCAAGATTGTCAAGATTATCAGAATTGCAGGAGTGTTTCGATCGACTACAGGTTTGAACGGACCAGAACGGAAAGAGTGAATGACACGACGAGCGAAGATCATTGCGACAGGACATTATGCACCGGAACAGGTCGTTCCGAATTCGTACTTCAACGAGATGTACCATGAGGATGTGGATGCGTTCCTGAAAGCGAACCGGAACATCTTTGAGCGGCGCTATGCATCCGGCGCGCAGGTGACCTCTGACCTCGTCGTGGAGGCGGCAAAACGGGCGCTGTCCGCGGCGGGGCTCACACCGTCACAGCTCGACCTGATCATCGTCTCCACCGATACCCCGGATTACATCTCTCCCTCGACTGCCTCGGTGGTGCAGTACAAGCTCGGCGCGGTGAATGCCGGTACGTTCGACATCAACACCGCCTGTGCAGGGTTCGTCACTGCCGTGGATGTCGGCTCGAAATTCATCGCCAGCGACACGCACTATTCCTATGTGCTGGTGGTCGGTGCGTACCTGATGAGCCGCTACCTTGATTTCTCCGATAAGAAGATCGCCACCCTGTTCGCCGACGGCGCCGGTGCTGCGGTGCTGGCCGTTTCGGATGATGCCACCGGCATCCTGCACACCAAACTCTTCACGGACGGGCAGTACCACGATTATATGGGGATCTACAGCGGCGGCACCGCCATTCCGGTCACACCGCAGGCCATCATCAACAAGGACCATCTGCTGCGCTTCGCAAAGAAGATCCCCCTGGAAACGAATGCCACCTACTGGCCGCGCTTCATTAAGGATGTCGCGAATGAGACCGGGACGGCGCTCCAGGATATCTCCACCTTCCTTTTCACCCAGATCAACATCAACAGCATCAATCAAACGCTGGATGCCCTCGGACTGCCGCACGAACGTTCGCACAATGTGATGAACAAATACGGGTACACCGGGAGTGCCGCGATCGGCATGGCGATGGATGATGCCGTGCTGCACCACCGGCTGAAGAAGGATGACATCGTCTTTTTGGTCAGCTCCGGCGGCGGCATGGCCATGGCGGTCTCCGCCATCCGCTGGTCCTATAACTCCTAACCGGACATGAACCTATGAGCGAACAGAAGAACAACGGGATGTACCTGGCGGTGATCGCTGCAGCACTGGGATACTTCGTGGACCTGTACGATATCGTGCTGTTCGGTGTTGTCCGAGTCTCCAGTCTGCAGGCCATCGGCATTACCGGCGACGAATTGATCTCCAAAGGGATCCTGCTGCAGAACCTGCAGTTCATCGGCATGCTGATCGGCGGAGTGGCGTGGGGCATCATCGGGGACAAGATGGGACGGAAGTGGGCGCTCCTGGCGACGATCACGCTCTATTCCACGGCGAATGTGGCGAACGGGTTCATCAATGACATCGATACCTATGCACTGCTGCGGTTCATCGCCGGATTCGGGCTGGCGGGTGAACTCGGCGCCGGTATCACCCTCGTCTCCGAGATCCTGCCGAAGCAGTACCGCGGCTACGGCACGACCGTTATCTCCTTCCTGGGATTGATCGGCGCTCTCACCGCATCCTACGTCGGCGGCTCGTTCGACTGGCGTGTGGCGTACTTCGTGGGGGGCGGGATGGGATTCCTCGTTCTGGCACTGCGGATGGTGACGCTGCAGGAGTCCTCCATGTTCGAGCAGCAGCGCAAGGCGGCGCACTCGCACGGTGATGTGCTGATGTTCTTCCGCTCCGGTGCGCTGATGCTGAAACTGCTGATGGTCATCGCGGTCGGCATCCCGATCTGGTACGTCTCCGGGATCATCATCACCTTCTCGCCGGAGTTCGGAAGCGCCCTGAATCTCTCCCGGAGCATCACGGCGGCCGAGACGCTCAAATGGCAGGCGATCGGTCTGGCGGTGGGGAGCGGGCTGAGCGGCATCCTGAGTGAATGGCTGAAGAGCCGCAAGCGGGTCGTCTGGGCCAGTTTCATCCTGATGGCGGTACTCACGGTGGTCACATTGAACATGAAGGATGCCAGCGCCGACCTCTTCATGCTGGTGGTGCTGGTCGTGGGACTGGGACAGGGGTATTGGACGGTGTTCCTGACGATGGCGGCGGAGAATTTCGGGACGAACATCCGTGCGACCGTTGCCACTTCGGTGCCGAACTTCGTCCGCTCGATGGTCGTGCCGATGTCGCTCTGGCTCAATTCCGTGCGGCATGACCTCGGACTGATCAACAGTGCGCTGATGATCGGCGGAATCGTCTTCCTGATCGCGTTCACGGCGCTCTGGTTCCTGAAAGAGACCTACGGCAAGGATATCAATTATATCGAGACCGCCTGACCGACCATGACCGACCTTCGTCAGCATATGCATGCCGTACCGATACGCACCCAGTGGCTGGAGCGATGGGCGCAGTACACGCCGAACAAGATCGCGGTGAAGGATGATGCGTCCGGCGAACAGTTCTCCTATGCGTCGATGTACCGGCAGACCAACCGTATCTCCCGCGTGCTGCGCGAGCAGTACGGG
Source organism: Bacteroidota bacterium (assembly GCA_013361065.1). Taxonomy (GTDB): domain Bacteria; phylum Bacteroidota; class Ignavibacteria; order UBA10030; family UBA8401; genus UBA8401. The sequence goes on along the minus strand of JABWAK010000006.1, from coordinate 25,049 downwards.
ATTGGTCCCGGGGACCGTGTGGCGGTGCTTTCCACGAATTGTGTGGAGTACCTGTTCCTTTACTTCGCGGTGCAGCAGCTCGGCGCGATCCTCGTACCGGTGAATTTCCGGCTGTCACCGCGCGAGATCGCCTACATCCTGAAGGACTGTTCTGCATCGCTGTTGGTAGTGCAGCAGCAATTCGGTCCGGTTGCGGCAGCGCTGCCGGAGGATTCCCGTCCTTCCCGCATGGTCGGTATCCAGGCCGGTCCGGACGCGAACATCCGCTCGCTCATGACCGATCCGTCGGTCCCCGATGCACCGGTCGGTGCAGCGGCGGGGTTCGAGGATCCCTGTATGATCCTTTATACTTCCGGAACGACGGGGAATCCCAAAGGTGCGATCATCACCAATGCGATGGTCTTCTGGAATTCCATCAATACTGAGTTACGGCTCAACATCACCAGCAACGATACGACCCTGGCGTTCGCACCGTTCTTCCATACGGGCGGGTGGCATGTGCTGACAACGCCATTCCTGCATCACGGAGCGACGGTGGTGCTGATGAACTCCTTTCAGGCCGAGCGGGTGGTGGAACTGTGCGACCGAGAGCAGGTGAGCATCCTGTTCGGCGTGCCGACCATGATGCGGATGATGGGAGAGACGGCAGCATTCTCAGCAGCGACCTTCGCTTCCGTCCGCTTCGCCATTGTCGGCGGGGAACCGATGCCGATCCCGGAGATCGAGCGCTGGCAGGCCAAAGGAGTGCCGATCCGCCAGGGATTCGGGATGACGGAGGTGGGGCCGAATTGTTTCTCGCTGCCCGAGGAGGATGCCATCCGCAAGAAAGGGTCGATCGGATTCCCCAACTTCTATATCGATGTACGGGTGGTGGACGATGCGGGCCGTGATGTCGGAACGGACGAGCCGGGCGAACTGCTGTTGCGGTCCCCCGTCGTGACGCTGGGATACTGGAACAATCCCCAGGCGACGCAGGAGGCGATCACGGACGGCTGGTTCCACACCGGTGATATCGTCCGGAAGGATGCGGAGGGATACTTCTACGTTGTAGACCGCAAGAAGGATATGTTCATCAGCGGCGCGGAGAACGTGTATCCCGCGGAGATCGAGAAATTCCTCTATACCCATCCGTCCGTGGCCGAAGCGGCTGTCGTGGGGGTCCCGGATGCAACGTGGGGCGAGGTCGGGAGGGCATTCATCGTTCCGAAACCGGGTGCGGAACTCACGGGAGCCATGCTGCGGGAGTTCTGTACCGGGAATCTGGCGAAGTACAAAGTTCCGAAATATTTCACCCTGCTCAGCGAACTGCCGAAGGGACACAGCGGCAAGGTGCTGAAGCGGGCCCTGAAAGAACTGCATCACTCACCATAATCCACCATCATCCACCATACATTCCGCAAGGAGGAATCATGAAAAAGCTGCTTCTGCTGTTGGTCACCGTCTCGATGCTCGGCGTCTTCGGATGCAAAGAGGAAGAGGAGACCGTCGTTACCCCGACGGCAAAGGACCCGATCGTCGGTACCTGGCTGAGCGAAGGGGCCAACCTGGCACCGGGTTTCTATGCCTTCAAATATAAGAAGATCTCCGCTACGTTCAATGAGAACAAATCCTACACTGTGGTCGCAACCGACAGTGCCAATACCAATTATACATTCACCGGCACGTACTCCGCGACGGCATCGGCATATACGGACACAGTGTCCGGTTCCAACACCAAAGGTTCGGTGATCTACAACATCGTCCTTACGCAATCCACACCGAATGCGGTAACGTCAAACGGTATCTATGCCGTCACGAGCACCGCATTGCGGTATGAAGTGATCCAGACGACCCCGGCGCTCACAGATTTCGGCGCCCCGACCGCACAGAAAGGATTTGGCAGCACGACGTATAAGACCTTCCCGCTCGGCGCAACATGGATCCAGAAGTATGTGAAGCAATAATTCGATCATGGTCCGGCGGGATGTTTCCGAATCCCGCCGGTACCTTTTAAGGGACCCTTATGACCGCCTCACGTTCATCCTTGCTGCTTCTCCTCCTCCTGGTGTGTGCAATGACCATATCCGCCCAGGAATCGGATCACAACACCGACCGGACCACCCGCATCCCGGATCCCAAGCCGTCCGAATTCAAATTCATAGGATACTGGTTCACACGAAGCACGGTCTCCGACATAGCGCCGGTGAACGAACTGCTCCGGGGACAGATCATCGGGCGCTTGTTCGGTCCCAATTCCACGAACACGGGCAGGACGGCAACGTATTTCGAGCAGCGGTTCGTTCCGATGTTCATCTATGCTCCGCAGATCCTGGATGGTGTTGCCACGTTCCGCAGTCTGTTCAAGATCGATATGACCTGGGGCGATAATGCGTATGGTGTAGGCGGGAATGTCGGCGGTGCGATCAATGCCGGACAAGTGAACCTGCAAACGCTTCTGGCCAATGTGGATATCCATCCGACCGATGCGTCGTGGAACGTTGTTATCGGTCTGCAACGTATCTTCGATAATGTGCGCGATCCGAATATCACTGCGGTCAGCACGGCACAAACAAGCGGGTATAAGATGTCGTATTGGGGGACCCAGGGGGTCGGAATCAGTCTTTTCGGAGCATATAACGCCACGACGCTCTATCGTGCCGGATACTATCAGCTGTTCGAGAGCACCATCGACATGAATGACGATGTTGCATTGTGGATGCTGGATGTCGAGACCCGGTTCGCGCCGAAATGGGAACTGGGAGCCGATCTGTGGTATGTCTGGGACCGCGGTAAAGGCGGAGGGGGGATCTCGATCCTGGGGCAGGGACTGAACAGTGCACTTGCAGACTACAATGGAGCGGCACGCCTGGATTTCTCCCCGGCTTCCAAGTATGAAGCGGATATCCTGTGGGCTGGAGGACGGATCACATATAATCGTGACTTTACGCAAGGGCGTCTGTGGGCCGATCTGTTCGTTATGAACAATATCGGGACGATCGATACGGTCGGATCGTCTGGAAGCCGTTCCTATGCCGACATCTTCGGCACGGCAGTGAACGGATCCCTGAATTATAAGTACGGTATGACGGTGAATGACCGCATCGGTGTGGAGATGGTCTTCACCACCGGCGATCAGAACGGTGTTTCCGATAAGAATGTCTCCAGTGTCATCACGGGGAACACGTATGGTTCGCCGACCGCCATCTACAGCAATCACCGGGCGCTGCTCCTGTTCCCTGATCCCAAAGTGGTCAACCGGTACTACTCCGCCGTTCACGATATCTCGAACATGGGATATGGTGTCACCGGACTCTTCCTGAGTGCTTCTCATGATCTCATCCCGAGCAAGGTGATGGTGAAAGCAGGGACAGCACTTGCCATCTCGAATGTTGCACCAACCGGCGGCGGCAATCATATCGGTACGGAGTTCAATATCGAAGCACAGTACACCTATAAAGTATTCCTTTCCTTTGGGATCAGCGCCGGATACTTGAAGCTGGGAGATTTTTACAACAGCGGCGACGTAACGTACTATCGTGCCCGTCCATCCTCGGATCCGTGGGTGGTGTTCCTCACCATGAATTGGCTGATGTTCTAATACCGGAGTTCCCATGAAACGATCGATCACCCTCATCATACTGATGCTCTTTGCCGGCTGTTCAGGAGGATATGTGTATCAACAGGCACCTGCACTGGAATTTTCCGAGCTCGAGTACGGATTCGCATCCCGTTCCGCCGTGGTGAACGGCATACGGGTCAGTTACATGGACGAAGGGAGCGGGACGCAGACGCTCGTGCTGGTGCACGGACTGGCGAGCAACGGCGGGTTCTGGCGGTACAACATCCCGGAACTGTCGAAGTATTATCGCGTGATCGCGGTGGACCTTCCCGGTTACGGTAAGTCGGCCAAGGGAGTCTATCCCTACACGATGTCCTTCTACGCGGATGTTGTCAGCGGTCTGATCAAGGAACTGGGGATCGGGAAGGTGACCTACATCGGACATTCGATGGGTGGACAGATCGGTATCCATTTCTCGTTCCGGCATCTGGAGCAGCTGGAGCGGCTCATCCTGGCGGCACCGGCGGGACTGGAACCGTTCTCGCGCGGTGACGGCGACTGGCTGAAGAGCGTCATGACGATCGATTTCGTGAAGAAGACGCCGGAGGACCGCATCCGTGCGAACCTGGCCCTCAATTTTTACAACTACAGCGATGCCTATGAGTGGATGGTGGAGGAGCGGACGCGGATGGCCAAAGCGGCGGACTTCGAGGATTTCTGCTATGCCGTGGTCCGTTCCGTGCACGGTATGCTGGATGAACCGACGACCAAGCGGCTGCCGCAGATCCGTGTGCCGACCCATCTTATCTTCGGGGAGAACGACGGGCTCATCCCGAATCCGATCCTGCACGGCGGTGCTGCAAAGGATGTGGCGAAGATCGGAACGGATGCCATTCCCGGCGTGACGCTCGATCTGATCCCTTCGGCGGGACATATGCTGCAGATCGAACAGCCGGAGGCGTTCAATGCGCTGGTGAGGAAGATCGTGCAATAACCAGATCGGTCCATGCCGACCTATAATAAAAAACGCCGGACAGAACGTCCGGCGTTTTTATTTCGTATCGGCCGGGAGCAGGAAGCATCCCGGTTCCGTTGTGTTATGCTGTATAGTATTTCTTGACGTATTCCGCCACCATGCGGTGGGTGCTGTATTCCGGGACCAGCGTTGCAATGGCATGCCGCATCCGTTTGATCCAGGCGCGCGGGATGCCGTTGGCATCGCGGTCGTAGAACTCCGGGATCACCTGCTGGCTGAGCACCTCGTACAGGAACTGTGAATCCTGCGTATCCTGCACATGGGCATCGGCCGGCTGTTCGTCGCCGCCGATGGACCAGCCGTTCTTCCCGTCATACCCTTCGCGCCACCATCCGTCCATGATGCTGCAGTTCATTCCGCCGTTGATACCGACCTTCTGACCGCTGGTACCGGATGCTTCGAGCGGACGGCGCGGGTTGTTCAGCCACACGTCGGCGCCGGAGACCAGGTACCGGGCGAGGTTCATATCGTAGTTCTCCAGGAAGATCACCTTGCCGAACAGGTTCGGGTGCTTCGTGATCTCGATGATGCGCTGGATGAATTTCTTCCCTTCGTCATCCCGCGGGTGCGCCTTGCCGGCGAAGATCACCTGGACCGGCCGTTCCATGGCATTGAACACACTGAGGATCTTCTCGAAATGCGTGAAGATGAGCGGCGCGCGTTTGTAGGTGGCGAACCGGCGCGCGAAGCAGATGGTGAGTGCATTCGGATCCAGGATCGTATCGTAGGCGGCGGTACCGTTGCCGTAGCGTGCGTGCTGCTCGTGCAGACGGTGCCGGGCGAACTCGATCAGCTGCCGGCGGAGGTTGTAGCGGAGCGCCCAGAGTTCCTCGTCCGAGATGTTCTTCGGGTCGAGCGCCTTCTTCCAGTACTTCGGTTCGGTGAAGTGCTTGTTCCAGTCCGGGCCGAGCTTTGCGCTCCAGAATGCATTGGTCCGCTCGCTCACCCAGCTCTCCACATGGATGCCGTTGGTGATATGGCCGATCGGGACCGCATCGACCGACTTCGCTTTCGGATAGAGGTGCTGCCACATCTCGCGGCTCACATGACCGTGGAGTTCGCTGACGCCGTTGGCGGAGCGGCTCATCTTCATAGCGAGCACGGTCATGCAGAAGATATCATTCGGATTCCCGGCATGTTCCTTGCCGAAGTGGATCAGTTCATCGACGGTCATTCCGTACTGGCGGACCTGGTGCTCGAACACGAACCGCATCAGGTCGTTCGAGAAGCGGTCATGACCGGCGGGGACGGGCGTATGGGTGGTGAAGATACATTCATCGATCACCGCCTTCATCGCCTTCTCCTTCGGCAGTCCTTTCGCGATGTTCTCACGGAGCAGTTCGAGCGTCAGGAATGCGGAATGGCCTTCGTTCATATGGTAGACGGCGGGGGTCACTCCCATAGCGCGGAGCATGCGGACACCGCCGATGCCGAGGACGATCTCCTGGGCGATACGGGTGGTGGAATCGCCGCCGTACACATGGGCGGTGATGCTGCGGTACCGTTCCTCGTTCTCCGGAAGGTTCGTGTCCAGCAGCAGGATGGTGCTGCGTCCGACGCGGAGGCGCCGTGCTACGAAATTCACGGTGCTGAATCCGATCTGCACGGAACAGACGATCGGATTGCCCTGGGCATCCACCACCAGGTCGGTCGGCTGACGGTTCATGTCGATGCTCAGATATTGTTCCTGCTGCCAGCCGTCCACACTGATGCGCTGTTCGAAGTATCCTTCGCGGTAGAACAGGGAGATGCCGTAGAACGGCACGCCGAGGTCGCTGGCCGATTTGGTATGATCACCGGCGAGGATGCCGAGACCGCCGGAGTAGATACGGACGCTCTCATGCAGACCGAACTCGGCGCTGAAGTACGCGACCGGTTTCTTGAGTCCTTTGGCGTTCGCTGCTGCCCAGGTCTTCGTGTTCTTCATGTAGGCATCGAACTCGTCGAGTACACTGGTGACGCGAGCTGCGAATTCTGCATCGCCCAGGCGTGCACGGAGTTCCTTTTCCGAGATATCGGCCATCAGCCAGGAGGCATTGTGGTTGGTCCGCTCCCATACCTGCGGGGAGAGTTCACGGAAGATCGATTGTGCATTGGTATGCCAAGCCCACCAGAGATTGCGCGAAAGCGCCGAAAGCCCTTCCATGAGCGATTGGACGGAGGAGGAACGTTGTTTTGCCATAGGCGGTACAGGTCCTGATTATTGAGAAACGGGTATAAGAAACTGAAAAATGGGGGAAAATCCAACCATAAAAATATCCGCGGCCGGGCTCCCGGTCATTTGGGACGGATCGTTTCGGGGGGAAGAAGCCAGCGGAGTGTCCCGCTGCCGCGTGCCGGGACCCCGCGGGTCTCCACGCAGGCCAATGTGGCCGGTTTCATAGTGATCTGAGCGGTCTCCGAACTGCTGATGAGCATGGAGATGCAGGCGCTGACGAACGGTTCATGTGTCACCAGCAGCACCCGGCTGTCGGCCGGGATGGTGCGGAGAAGTTCCAGGATGTTCCGGGGATCCGAATCGGGTGTGAGATACTCGGAGGTCGCGACCGGGAAGTTCGGGAGCGGAGCGAGCACGGCACGGAGCGTCTGCTGGGCGCGGACAAGCGGACTGACGAAGGCATGGGTGAAGTGGACCTCCTTCGCGGCGAGGAAGGTGCCGACGTTGGAGGATTCGATCAATCCCTCACCGGTGAGTTCGCGTTCGAAATCGGTCGGAGCGGATTGACCCGCTTGTCCGTGTCGCAGCAGATAGAGGAGCATCGGCAGTTATCCCAGTTTCTTCCGTGCGTCGGCGTAGCCGGGTTTCAGCACGTCATAGATGAGTTTGATCCGGTCCTTGTACGGGATGAATGCGGACTTCATGGCATTGATAGTGATCTTCTCGAGTGCGGACAGGTCCAGACCGAAGACCGAATGTGCCAGATAGTACTCGTCCGTCAGCGTGATGCCGCTCATCAGCCGGTCATCCGTGTTGAGTGTGAGCCGGAATTTGTACTTATGATAGATGGGGAACGGATGGTCTTCGATACGGTTCACCGCGCCGGTGTGCAGGTTGCTGGTCAGGCAGATCTCGATCGGGATGCGTTTGTCCAGCACGTACTGTGCGAGGGTCCCCATGGAGAGCACCTCGCCGTCCTTCACGCGCATATCCTCGATGAGCCGGGTGCCGTGGCCGATGCGGTGGGCGCCGCACCACTGGATCGCCTGCCAGATCGATTCCTTGCCGAACGCTTCACCGGCATGAATGGTGATGTTGAAGTTCTCACGCTGGATGTAATGGAACGCATCGACATGCTTCTTGGGGGGATATCCGCCTTCCTCACCGGCGAGATCGAATCCGACGACACCCTGATTGCGGAACTCGACCGCCAGTTCGGCCACTTCGAGTGAAACGGAAGGCTCCATGTGGCGCATAGCGCAGATGATCACGCCGTAGTGAACGCCGAATTCCTTCTTGCCGCGTTCCAATCCTTTGAGCACCGATTTCACGATGCGTGATACGGAGAGTCCTTTGCCGGTATGGAAGACCGGTGCGAAGCGGGTCTCGAAATAGACGACGCCGTCCTTTTTCATATCCTCGACCGTCTCATACGCGACCCGTTCCAATGCTTCTTCGGTGACCATCACACCGCAGGTGTGTTCGAACCCTTCCAGGAAAAGGGGGAGGCTGCCGCGCTGTGCGCCGCGCTGGAACCACTGGTCCAGTTCACCGGGATCGCTGGTCGGGAGTTTGTCGTATCCCTGCTCTTTGGCTAATTCGATGACGGTTTGCGGACGGACGCCGCCGTCCAGATGGTCGTGCAGAAGGACTTTGGGGATGGTGCGGATGAACTCTTTGGAAAGGGTCATGTGAATCCTCTTTCTCCTTAATATACGGAAAAAACGGATACGGGGAAATCCCCCCGTGATGTCCGGACAGTGGAAATCTGACGATCAATGAAGAAGACCGACCGCTTTTTCGACCTTGGTCAGGATGGTGCCGTCCTTCAGCAGCCGGTGTGCGGCAGAGATATCGTCATGCAGGATGCGGTCCTCGTCCAGATGCGGGATAACTGAACGGATGAGCCGGTACGCCGTTCCGGTCCCTTTGCCGCAGGCGAGCGGTGCGTGAAAATCGATTCCCTGCGCGGCGGTCATCATCTCGATGGCGAGCACGGTCTGGGCATTGTGGAGGATGCGCCAGCATTTCTGCGCGGCAATGGACCCCATGGAATTATGGTCCTCCTGATTGGCGGAGGTGGGGATGGAATCGACGCTGGCCGGATGTGCCAGCACCTTGTTCTCGGAGACGAGCGATGCAGCGGTGTATTGGGCGATCATCAGTCCGGAATTGAGCCCGCCATTCCTGGTGAGGAAGCGGGGAAGGCGGCTGAGCGCGCCGTTCACCATCCGCTCGGTACGCCGTTCGGAGATGTTCGCAAGCTCGGAGAGTGCGATGGAAGCGAAATCCATCGCCAGCGCCATCGGCTGGCCGTGGAAATTCCCCCCTTCGAGATGCTCCTTCTCATCCGGGAAAATGAGCGGATTGTCGTTGGCTGAGTTGATCTCGATCGCCACCTTGTCCGCCACGTACGCCAGGGCATCACGGGAGGCGCCGTGTACTTGCGGTGCGCAGCGGAGCGAGTAGGCATCCTGCACGCGGTCATCGCCGTGCCGGTGTGATTCGCGGATCTCACTCCCTTTCATCAGCCGGAGCAGATTGCGGGCGGCGTGCTGCTGGCCGACATACGGACGGAGCGCATGGATGCGCGGATCGAACGCCTTGTCGGTCCCTTTGAGCGCTTCCACACTCATGGCGCAGGCGATGTCGGCCAGTTTCGCCAGCTGCTGTGCCTCATGGATGATGAGCGCCGCGAAGGCGGTCATCATCTGTGTGCCGTTGATGAGGGCGAGACCTTCCTTTGCGGAGAGACGGAGCGGCTTCAGCTTCCGCGAGGCAAGCAGCCGTGCTGCGGGAGCGGTCCTGCCGGTGCGGCTGTCGTAGATGCGTCCATGTCCCATCATGGTCAGGACCATGTGCGAGAGCTGGACCAGGTCCCCGCTGGAGCCGACCGATCCCTGCGACGGGACGACCGGGATGAGTCCTGCATTGAAGAAGGAGACGATGAACTGCACGGTGGAGGGGCGGATGCCGGAGAACCCTTTGGCGAGCGCATTGATGCGGAGGATCATCATAGCGCGGACCACTTCGTGCGGCAGGGGATCACCGGCGCCGGCGGCGTGACTGACGATGAGATTCCGCTGCAGTGTCTCGATCTTGTCGAACGGGATCCGGACGTTGGCGAACTCGCCGAACCCGGTGGTGACGCCGTAGATCACCTCATCGTTCTTCAGCCATTCTTCCACCAATGCGCGTGAACGTTTCATGGCGGCGACCGCCTGGGGTGCCAGCCGGATCCTCCGGGTGACATCGGTCGCCGTTGCCGTGAGTGCTTCGACCGTGAGGGACCGGCCGTTCAGTGTCAACACCATGGTGCTCCTTCGTGACGATTAGTAATCAACGGATCGCGGTACGGATGTATTCCTCCAGACCGGCAGTGATGGCGGCAGCGGTCTGTTTCCGGAATTCGGGATCGAGCAGTTTCATCTCATCCTCCGGATTGGAGAGGAATGCGGTCTCCACGAGCACGTTCGGGAACTGCGTCGGTCCGCTGAGCGAGAAGTTGAAGTTCCCGGTAACGCCCCACTCCGCGAGTCCCAGAGCGAGCATCCGTTTGTACATGATATCGGAGAGATTCTTGAAACCGGGGTACCGATAGTAGGTGCTCGTTCCTTTCACCTGTTCAGGATCGCCGCTCTCGCCGATGGAGTTGCAATGGATGCTCACCAGGAGATGGACGTTCGCGGCGAGCAACTTATCCGCGCGGTCGGTCATCAGCACGTTGTCATCCGTCTCGCGTGTCATCACGGTGCGGATCCCTTTGGAGGCGAGCAGCGCATTCAGTTCCTTTGCCAGGGCGAGCGTCACATCCTTCTCCACGACGCCGGTGGCTCCTTTAGCCCCTTCGCTGCCGATGCCGTGACCGGCATCGATGCCGATGACGAGTCCGGCGAGCGGTTTCAGCGTGTCGGCAGCGACGGGCGCGCGGCGGATGCGGATGCGCATGGAGGTTCCTTCATACGCGATATCATATCCCCAATGCCGGGAGGAGCGGAGCAGTATGGTGAGCTGGAACTGTTCTTCGGCGACCTGCGTGCTCTTGACCATCGCGATGCCGGAAGCGGAGAGCTGATGGGTGATCCAGTTGGTGTTGGACGAAGCGCCGTAGATGTTCACGATCACCGCCATCGGGTCGGTGAGCTGTTCGCTGGTGTACGGTAATTTTTGTCCCACCGCAACGCGGACGACATCCTCGGTCTCGGAACCGGTGACGGAGATGGAACCGGTGAGTGCGGTGGGCATGGGCGTATTGACCGGCTGCAATACCGCCTGGTCCTGCGGCAGCCATGCTTCCATGCCTGCGCCGAGTTTCACCCGGTATTGGTTCCCGACCTTGCCGGTCACGATGACGCGAACACCTTCTGTCAGGAATCCCAATTTAGCGCCGCCCAGCCGGTCGGTACCGAGACCGGCGTTCAGGAACGGCCGCTTCCCGGTCACTTCTGCCACGCGCGGCAGGGAATCACGGATGATGGAGACCTTGCCCCGGGCCGCAGCATTCTCGCTGCTGAAGAAATTCTTTTTGATGGAGACGGTCACGGCGGCGTCGGCACATTCATCCTCCGGTGTGACGGTGTATTGACCGACATAGGTCCCGGTCCCTGATCCGTTCTTTGCCGTCAGTTCCCGCATCGGTATGCCGGACTGAACGCCGTCGATGCTGAAAGTCGGCTGCTGTCCCGGGGAGGCTTTCGCGCGCACTTCGAGCATATCCCCGGCGGTCAGCCAGAGATCCTCGGACGGTGCGGAGATATTGTCGATATAGATCTCATTCTCCGGATAGACCTTCGGCTGCGGTTTGATGAACAGGATATCCCGGTAGAGCGAATCGCCCGCGGCATTCTTCACCGCGATATGGAGCGTGGTCGTATCGGCGGTGGTATAATGGAGTCCCACGAACGCACCGGTCGGATAGACCTTCACTTCTTTATAATTGATGAACGCTTTGGCAGAAGGGTTCGTTGATGCCGCAATGCGGTGCCGCGCGGCGCTGTAAGTGAGCGTATCCCGTTCCGGCAGGACGATGCGGAGGAAGAGGGAATCAGCGGAGCGGGCAACGGAAACGAGAGTACAGGCGAGCAGCAGGATGAGCGGATATCGCACGTGATTGTCCTTGGTATTGAGTGATTAGTCGGGCGGTCCAGCAATGTAGGGAGGAAAGGGGGGAAGTTCAAGAACGATAGAGGAAACTCTTCACGGCTCGCGCCGGGAGCAACGGACGGTCATTGTACGGTCGAACGGCTCAGGATAGAGAAGAGTTCCTGCGACGGCGCGTGCTGTCTGACCATCGGTGGGAATCCGGCATCGAATGCTTCGGCTTCCTGCTTGTCGAATGAGAAGACGCTGCTTTCGTGGAAGGTCCATTGCCTGCCGGTCAGCAGTTCCTCACGGAGCGGCAACACGAGCATAGCGGAAGGGTAAGACCCGTCTGGTGTGCTGATGTTGAACCGCTTCGCTCCGACGAAACCAAGCGAGACATAATTGGAAGGATTGCCGTAGATGATGATGGCGGGAATATGTTGCTGTTGAACAAGAGCAACGGTGTGGCGGATGAGGGCGGAACCGATCCCTTTCCGCTGGTGGTCCGGATGGACGCTGACCGGTCCGAAGGTGACGGTCTCCCGTTGCTCGCCGTCTGCGGAGCGAAGGAAGGAGCGGGTATACATGATATTGCCGGCCAGTTTCCCGTCGATCTCAGCCACCAGATCCAGCGAGCGGATGAAATCCGGATGGGTCCGCATCACATGGACCAGATAATGCTCATCGCATCCCGGGGTGTAGAGATTCCAGAAAGCGGCGCGGGTCAGCTCCTCCACGCCGCGGTGATCGGTCTCCATTTCCGGCCGGATGATGATGTTCATATCAATCTGCGGACGTCATGGTCAGTAGATGACCTTGTTGAGAGGATACTCGATGATCCCTTCGGCACCGGCACGCTTCAGTTGCGGGATGATGGCGCGGACTACCTTCTCCTCAAGGATCGTCTCGATGGCGACCCATTCCTGGTCCGAGAGCTGCGAGATGGTCGGCTTGCGCAGCGCCGGGATAAGGGCGATGACCTTCTCCAGGTCCGCTTTCTTCAGGTTCATCTTGAGTCCCACGCGCGAACCGGCATTGATGGCGCCCTGCAGCAGCATGGCGAGGTTCTCGATCTTCTCCCGTTTCCAGGGATCGTTCCAGCTGGCGGTGTTGGCGATCAGTTTCGTGTTCGATTCCAGCACCACATCCACGATGCGGAGCTTGTTCGCGCGGAGCGAGCTGCCGGTCTCGGTCACTTCCACGATGGCATCGACGAGGTCCGGCGTCTTCACCTCGGTCGCGCCCCAGCTGAACTCCACCGATGCATTCACTCCGTGTTTCTTCAGATAGGCTCTGGTGATGCTCACTACTTCCGTCGCGATGCGTTTCCCTTCCAGGTCCTTCACCGTCTGCACCGGGGAATCCTGATGCACCGCCAGGACCCATTTCACCTTGCGCATCGACTGCTTGGAATAGATGAGGTCGCAGACGCTCACCACATCCACATCGTTCTCCACGATCCAGTCATGTCCGGTAAGTCCGGCATCGAACACGCCGTCCTGCACGTACCGCGGGATCTCCTGGGCACGGATGAGCATCCCTTCCAGTTCCTCATCGTCCACGGAGGGGAAGTAGGAGCGGGAGGAGACAGAGAAGTTGAAGCCTGCCTTGGACAGCAGCTGAAGGGTCGATTCCTGAAGGCTCCCTTTCGGGAGACCGAACTTGAGTTTGCTCATAATGGTCTCGTTGTGTGAGTGGAACGGGCCGGTCCGCGGAAAACCGCGTCCGGTCAATGGATGGCTACGGCGAACAGGTCCGCGGTCGGATAGATCAGCAGGTAGAGTCCCCACATCACGGCGCCGACGGAGAGGGGGATGGAGAGGTTGTCATCCACCTTCCATGAGCCTGCTTCCGCGATGGTGCCGACGAGTGCCGCGGCTCCTCCGATGAGATACTCCGCTGTTCCGAACCCTGCCTTCGGAGTGAAGAAAACGACAGCGAGTCCGGAGAGGAAGAACGCCAGACTCCCTTCGATGCTCTTCCCCATGAACGGATGACGGCCGAACTGCCGTCCGATCAGCGCGGCCGCCGAATCCGAGATGATGAGGATCGGGAACGCGGTGAGGACGATCAGTTTCGGGAAGACCAGCACGCACAGGGTGGCGGCGATGAGGACGTTCGTGGCGCCGTTCAGACGCTTCACGGAATGGTCCTGCTCATGCTTGCGGAGCATGAACCGGAAGATCGTATAGAACAGCGTCGCGGTCGGCTGATGGTAGTAGCGCAGCAGGTCGACCGTCAGGAACGCCAGCGTGACCGGCACCAGGATCGCCAGTGCCAGATCACGCTCGATGAAATAATAGATGACCGGGATGGAAAGGGAGGTGAGATGGATCCCTTTCCGTGCGACCTCCGCCTTATAATCGATATGTCCGGCGTCGATCATCCCTGCTGTTTCTTGGCGCGGCTGCGGGGTTTCGGTTTCGCTTCCGCTTTCGGTTCCTCCGCTGCCTGGACCGGTGCCGGTGCTGCTGTCGCCGGGGCAGGGGCCGCAGCCGGCGCTGCCGGACCGTTGCCGTTCTTCACGATGGCCGGCAGCTGTTCGCCGCGCAGCACTTTGTCGATCTCCTCGCTGTCCAGGATCTCGCGTTCCAGCAGGACATTGGAGAGGGCATGCAGCTTGTCGATGTTGGTGGAGAGGATATCGATGGCGCGCTTCTCGGCGGTGGAGATGATCTTCTTCACCTCCTCGTCGATCATCTTGCCGGTCTCCTCGCTGTAGTCGCGGTGCTTCGTCACCTCGCGGCCCAGGAACAGTTCCTCTTCCTTCGCTCCGTAGGTGAGCGGTCCCATCCGTTCGCTCATGCCCCATTCACAGACCATCTTGCGGGCCAGGTTGCTGGCGCGTTCGATGTCGTTGCCGGCGCCGGTGGTGAACTCGTTGAAGACGAGCTTCTCGGCCGTCCGTCCGCCGAACAGCATGGCGAGCAGCGCCTCCAGGTACCGTTTGGAATAGGTGTGCTTCTCATCCATCGGCAGCGAGGTGGTCACGCCGAGGGCGCGGCCGCGCGGGATGATGGTCACCTTATGGACCGGATCGGATTCCGGGATGTACTTCGCCACGAGCACGTGTCCGGCTTCGTGATACGCCGTGATCCGTTTCTCCTTGTCCGAGATGAGCATCGACTTCCGCTCGGTCCCCATCATCACCTTGTCCTTCGCTTCCTCGAAGTCGCGCATCGTCACTTCCTTCTGGTTCTTGCGCGCGGCGAGCAGCGCCGCTTCGTTCACCAGATTGGCGAGGTCCGCACCGGAGAGACCCGGGGTCCCTTTCGCCAGCGTCTCCAGTTTGATGTCCAGCGCGAGCGGGATGTTCTTCGTATGCACTTTCAGGATCCCTTCGCGGCCGCGGACGTCCGGACGGTCCACCACCACCTGACGGTCAAAGCGGCCCGGACGCATCAGCGCCGGGTCGAGCACATCGGGACGATTCGTGGCGGCGATGAGGATCACGCCGTTGTTCTGTTCGAAGCCGTCCATCTCCACGAGCAGCTGGTTCAGCGTCTGTTCGCGTTCATCGTGACCGCCGCCGAGTCCGGCGCCGCGGTGACGTCCGACCGCATCGATCTCATCGATGAAGATGATGCACGGAGCGCTCCGCTTGCCCTGATCGAACAGGTCGCGCACACGGCTGGCGCCGACACCGACGAACATCTCGACGAAATCGGCACCGCTGATGGAGAAGAAGGGGACGCCTGCCTCTCCGGCCACGGCACGGGCCAGGAGGGTCTTGCCGGTGCCCGGAGGGCCGAGCAGCAGCACACCGCGCGGTATCTTGCCGCCGAGCCGCTGGAACTTCGCCGGGTCGCGCAGGAACTCGATCACCTCCTGCAATTCCACTTTCGCCTCATCCGCGCCCGCCACATCGGCGAACGTGATGCGGATCTGTCCTTCGTTCAGCATCTTCGCGCGGCTCTTGCCGAACGAGAAGATCCCTTTCGTCCCGCCCCCCTGCATCCGCCGGAAGATGAAGATCCAGACGCCGATGATGAGCACCCAAGGAAGGACGGTGATGAGCATGTTGGTCCAGATGCCATCCTCCTTCGAGATGGTGAAGGCGACATTGTTCTCGTTCCACTGAGCGATCACCGCATCATCGATGTTCGTGTAGGGGAGTGTCAGGGTGAACTTCTCCACCTTCACCCGCTTGCCGGTCGGCAGGGTGATCTCCTGCGGCTCGCGCATGATGCCGTGGAAGTCGAAGTCGTTCAGGCTGGACTTCTTCACGGTCGCTTTGGCGATCTGCTTGGCCTTGAGGAACTCCTGGTATTGTGTGAACGTGACCTCGTATTCGGTCGCTTCCGGACCTTTGACGACGTTCATCACCACGAACACGCCGATAACGATCAGGGACCAGGTGAAGACCACCCGGAACACCTTCCCCCAGTTGAACTCGTCGTCGTTCCGGTTCGGGGCCTTCGGACGCTTCATTTTGGGGAGGAACGGACGTTTCTCGTTGTTCTTGTTCTGCTCGTTCTTCTTTTCTTCAGACATGGTTCTTCTGTACTCCGGATCGTTCCGTGCCGGGTGTGCGCCGGTGCCGGACGATGATTATGGGCCGTTCAGGCCCGTGAATGCAGTTATTTCTTCTTCTTCTGTTCGACGATCTTATACACGGCCGGGAGATTCCTCCCTTTCTGGGCGTAATCGAGACCGTATCCGACCACGAAATCGTTGGGGATCTTGAACCCGATGTATTCGATCGGGAAATCGATCTTGACCGCTTTCGCCTTGTATAACAGTGAAACAACGGAAAACGATTTTGGGTTCTGTGCCAGGAGCAGCCGTTTGATGAAATCGATGGAGAGTCCGGAATCGATGATATCCTCCACGATGATGATATGACGGTCCTTGATCTGACTGTTGAGGTCCTTCAGCAGGTGGACATTGCCGGAGGAGACCTTCGCATCGCCGTAGCTGGAGAGCTTCAGGAAATCGACCTCGCATTCGATGGTGACCTCACGGATGAGGTCCGCGAAGAAGATGAAGGAACCGTTCAGCACGCCGATGAAGATGGGGGACTTCCCTTTGAAATCCCGGCTGATCTTCTTACCGAGCTGCTTGATGCGTGCCGCGATCTTCTTCTGATCGATGTAGGGTGCGAATTCCTCGTTGTTAACGACGACCGTCTTTTTTGCCATGGTGGTGTACCGTCAATGTATATACTGCGGTTGTGGAATCGGTTAATTTGTACCGCTCATCCAGTCGTACCCCTGCCACCCAGACGATGTTGCCGCTGCACTCCACGACCGGCACGCGGTGTTTCTCTTGCTCTGTCATCTTCAGGCCGCTGAACAGGTCGCTCAGTTTCCTGCGTCCCGTCATCCCCAGCGGCTGGAACCGGTCCCCGGACTGCCAGGACCGGACGGTCACCGGAAAGGTGATCCGTGCCGCATCGACATATTCCATAGACGAACCGTCGGTCCGTTTATTGCGCCGTGCTTTCCCTTTGGAAAGCGTCAGCGTGAAGCTTTCGCCGGTCACCGTTCCCGGTCCGCTCAATTCGTAGCGGAAGGGAGCAGCATTGCCGGAGTTCCGGAGGAGGATGCGGTCCGCGGTCCGCTCAGCGCACCAGCCACCGGGCAGTTCGACAACGGTCCCTTTCTGCCGGCCGGCGAGTTCCGTGACCGCCGTGATGGCGGCTGCGGTCGTCTCGATTCCTGTCTCGTTCAGCATCCGGTGCATCACCGATTGCTGAAGGAACAGATGGAGCCGGCGGAACGGTTCCAGCATGACGGATGTGCCGGTGACACATTCTCGGAACGATCGGTCGGTGACCCCGCGCAGGAACTCCGCCATCGTGCGGAAGGTCTCCGCTTCCTGCATCATCGTGCTGTGCAGGGAGGGATTCACCCGCCGCATGAGTGTAGGGACGATACGGCGGCGCAAAAGGTTCCGCGTATAATCATCCGTTCCGTTGCTTGAATCATTGCGGAACCGGATCTTCCGTTCCTCCGCGAACTCCTCGATCATCTGCCGGGTGACGCACAACAGCGGCCGGATGACCGCGCCGCGTTTCGGGGGGATCCCTGCCAGACCGTCCACGCCGCTGCCACGCAGCAAATTGATCAGCATCGTCTCGGTGTTGTCATCCGCATGATGTGCGGTGGCGATCAGATCCGCGCCGAGGGACTGCCGCAGCGACTCAAAGAATGCATACCGGAGGTCCCTGGCCGCTTCCTGCACGGAACATTTCGACCGGGCAGCCTCTGCGGCCGCATCCACCCGCATAGAATAGAAGGGAAGTCCCAGCCGGCCTGCTGCGGAGTGGACGAACCGTTCGTCGCCGTCCGATTCCTTGCCCCGCAGACTGAAATTCACATGTGCTACGATGATCCTCAGTTTCCACAGCCGCTGCAATTCCATCAGCACATGCAGCATCACCATGGAATCGGCACCGCCGCTGACGGCGGCGATCACCTGCTGATTCGGACGCAATAACGCTCTCTTCTTGACGAACGTCCGGACCGCAGCGATGAGCGTATGGTGAGGGCCGGTTCGCTTCATATGAAAAATCCTTTCTATCACACCTCGATCCCGCCAGTGGGGGGACGGAATGACCGAAAGGATCCTGTCGTCTGTCTGATTGTCGTGCAGAGAGGGCCGGTACACCACGGTAGAACCGGCGGAATGAACGTTTCCGCACCGACAACGAAACCGAGGTGATTCAGCGATATTTCAACGAATTATTTGATAAATATAGAGAAACTTGCTCTGAGTTACAATTCAAAAAAAGACGCCGGACGATCATGAATATGACAAAATGCCTGATAATTATCGGTCACCCTTTCGGAGAATCCCGCATTCTTCGATCGAAACAATGCGGCAGGTTACGATTCACCGCAGACCGGTCATCCGGGAGCTTATGAACAACCCGGAAAAGAATGGCATGATGATTCGATGCTGCGGCTGCCATCGTGTGAACGCCTGGTATTTCCGAACCGGATCCGATGCGGAGAATTACCCTGTCACTTCGACAGCTGAAGGATCCGGCCGGCGCCGCGTGCAACGATCGCAAAGATGATGAGGCCGACGATCAGGTCCGGCATGGAGCTTCCGGTTGCGATCACCAGGAGACCGGCGATGATAACGCCGATATTGACGAGGACGTCGTTGGAGGTGAAGATCATGCTCGCCTGCATATGGGCCCCGGTACTGCGGCTGCGCTGCAGCAGGATCAGACAGGCGGCGTTGCCGATCAATGCGAAGAAGGAGACGGCGATCATCATCCGGTGGTCCGGCATCCCTTCCGCGCCAAAGAAGCGGCGGAGCACTTCGACTAGACCTAGGAGAGCGAGCGACATCTGAAAATAGCCGCTGATGCCGGCGATCCGTTTCTTTCGCGCCACCGTATGTCCGACCGCGTAGAGCGACAGACCGTACACGATGCTGTCCGCCAGCATATCCAGACTGTCCGCCATGAGACCCATCGAACCGGCGATGGCGCCAGCTGCCGCCTCGATCACGAAGAATGCCGCATTGATCGTGAGCACCTGCCACAGCAATCTCCGTTCCGCTGCGTCATCGGAACCTGCCTGCACCGTTTCTGTCCGTTCGGTGGAGAGGAGCGTTGTATCGAAGTTGAGGGAATCGAGCCGCTCGAGGATATCCTCATGACCGGCGGTATGCACCACCGTCAGCCGGCGCTGTTCCAGGTCGAAACTCAGCGAGCGGACCTTCTCCATCCCGTCCAGTTTCATCCGCACCATCCGTTCTTCGGCGGCGCAATCCATATGTTTGATGGAGAAGATGGTCCTTTGCTGTGCCGTGCTTTCCATAGTCAATCCTTGTACACTCCGGTTCTTTCGATTCGGTTCACCGCTGAGCGGCGGCAGCGATCCGCGCGATCTCTGTCGCGGTCTCGATGATCTTTCCTGTCTGCTCACGGTTCGTCAGGACAACAACGGCGCACTCCTTCTGCGGCAGCAGCAGGAGGACGGTGGTCGTTCCCTGCTGCATCCCTTTGTGCAGCACTGCCTCCGGCGCAGCAGCGGTGCCGAGCGACCAGCCGAGTCCGTATCCGGTCGTCGTGCCGTCCGCTAGCGTTCCCATCGTGGTCATCAATGCGAAGGTCTCGGGACGGATGAGCTTTCCGGACATCACGGCGGATGCGAAGCGGGCCATATCGCCGGCGGTGGAAACGATGCCGCCTCCCGGGAACTTATAGTTCGGATCGATGGCGACAGCATTGCGCAGTCGGCCGAGGGTGTCGACGGCATATCCGCGGGTGCGGAACGGGATGATATCGGTACTCCGGTCCATGTACGTGGAGGTCATGCCGGCCGGTGCACAGATCCTGGTGCGGATGTACTCCTCGAACGAGAGCCCGCTCACGGCCTCGATCACCGCTCCCAACAGTGAATACCCGAACGTGGTGTACGAGTACCGCTCACCGGGACGGTGGCGGAGTGAATCATTGCTGAAGATGGTGATGGCCTCGTTCAGATCCTTGTACCGCCGTGCGCCGATGCTGTACTCCTCCTCGAGTCCCTGATAGTGGCGGATGCCGCTCTGATGACCGAGCAGCTGCCGGACGGTGAAGGACCATTGCTTCTTCGGGAACATCGGCAGGTATTGTTCTGCCGGTGCATCCAGGTCGATCTTCCCTTGTTCCACGAGCTGCATCACGGCAACGGCGGTGATCGGTTTGGAGACCGATGCCAGGCGGAAGACCGAACGGGTCTGTGCCGCGAGTTGATTCTCGACATCGCTGAGACCGAATGCCTTATTATAGACGACCTTTCCCCGGACGGTCGCGGCAACGGCAGCACCGGGGACATTCTCCGCCTTCATCCACTCCGAAACAAACGCGGTGACGGCATTGGTGTGACGTTTCCCGAGCTGTGCCTGAACGGGTGTCGATGAGATCATTACACAGCAGAGGAGCAGGCAGAACAGGTTCAGACGAGCCATTCATTCACCTTTCTTGCAGATATAGAAACAAAAATCGCTTGGCAGTTCACCGGAAGCGAGATAACGGTCCTCTTCAGCGAACAGCCGGTGCAGGACATCGGCAGCCGCCCCCTTCGGTTCGAGAAAGTGATGGGCGATCCCTTTCAGGATATTCTGCAGCAGCATCCCGCCGTACGGTGTCCGTTCGATCACCCGGAAGTGTTTGTGCAGGGAGGGATCGATCCGGTCCGATTCGACCGCTTCGGACGGATCGCTGATGATCATGCTCAGTCGTCCGGGACGGTACACCTTTCGTTTCACATGGCCGCCATATTCTGTCCGGAGTGCTTCGGGCATCGATGCGAGGATGGCGTTGATCGCCTGCAACTGCGGACCGCTCCATTGGAACCGGGCAGGTCCGACATAATCGTTCACTACAAACAATCCGTCGTTTTTCAGCCATCGCCGCAGCTTCGGCAGGAGAGTATCCAGGGAGTGGAAATGATGCAGGGAGCCGTCCGCAATGATCAGATCGAACGATGCCTCGGGGTGGTCCTCACTGTGGATATCCGCGCAGGCGAACCGCAGACGGTCGCCGAGACCCAATGATTCGGCTGTCCGTGACGCCTCAGCAATGCGTTGTGCGGAGAGGTCGGTCCCGGTCAGCTGAAGGTTCGGACAGGATCGGACCCACTGCACTTCCTTCCATCCGATCCCGCATCCCAGCGAGAGACCGGTGACGGTTGTCCGATCCGAGAGATACCGGCGATGGACATAGGTCTGATACGGCATGCCGGGATCACCGGTGATGAGACGGTTCCACCGTTCATGCACAGCGGGAATGTTCCACCAATGCACCGGAGCGGCATCGGTATGTTCCCACGCCTGCTGTACGCGGGAAGAACGGGTGCCGAACAGTTTTGCGATGGTCGCACGGCGTCCGGCGGCGCGCAGTTTTCGCGCCATGATGACGAAATCGTGAGAATTCACCAGGCCGTTGAACATGGAGATGCAGTCGGATTCTGAATTGAGACGATTGTACTTTGATAGAAGATACGAAGAATATCGGGGAAGGGAAATTGTGTTGTGCTTGAATTGAAATCCAACTGTACGTGCTGCTTAACATCGGGGGGGGCACGCCCCAAATGGGCGGGACGTCACAGAAAACTCATTGCTTTAAATAGATACTCCAAATAACACAACAATAGAAAATATCGAGAACTTATCAGGAATTAAAATATCAGTTCGTATGCGAAAAAAACTATTTCTTTTTGATATAAGTCTTTTTCCCTTTGGAGTTAATATAGTATTGTCCGCCTCTTGGACCTGTCATAATGGTTCTGTTTGATGAACCTACAGAAGACTCTTTCATTTCTTCAGTAGTGCCTTGATGCTGCCAGCAATATTTGCTGCCTTCTTTAGCAGTTCTTGAGCATTGTTTGCCGCTGAGAGTGGTAGCTTGGCATTGTCCTGCTGACACTGATTCTTCTTTTTTTGGTTCTTCAATTACTGGAGTTTGTGACGACGGAGTTGCCGAAGTACTGGCAGGAACAGATTGCAGTCTATGGACTTGTTCAGATAGTAACTCGATCTGTTGTTGAAGTTGTTTTATCTGGATACGATTTTCAACAATTTCAGATTGTAATCTTAGGACGGATTCTTGGGAGGCACAACCGAATAGAAGAAGAGAGAAAGCTACAATGATGAGTGGTTTCATATTTTAGCCTTTTTATTTTATCAAAAATAGCCACATAGTCTGGCAAAGGCAATTGAAAACCTATACTTCTATGGTTTATGAATAACCGTAACAGTTCATATCGCAAAAAGGGAAGTTATTACATCTATTCGGGGTGTTTTATGATAACAACCGGCGGCCATTCAGTCACCGGTTGTTATTGAGGAGGCAGCGGGGGAGGGATCCTTCGTCTTGTCCAAACAGGCAATCGCGGGGACTCGCTCAGGACGTCGTCCCGATAATAGTCAAAAGATCCGTCGATCGGGACTCCGCTTGAACCGGCATCTCTCGACACAGACAAAACAAAAACACCCGAGACATGCTCGGGTGTTTTTGTTTTGTAGCGGGGGAAGACACTTCGGTCAATGACATACTCTTCGATCTCTATACAATGCCATTCTGAAAAGCAATATCGTAATCGTAAGATAATCGTAATTCCTCAAGTGTCTGATGCTGCTTGGGTTGTTGCGGTTTCTTACGGTTACGATGTTTATCCAGTTTTTCACCATCGAATGATTCTTGATAAAAACAATCCTTCCGATGAGACACGTTGAGAGCCTCAACCCGATCACCGGTATGTGAGTCCCAGAGTATCTTCTACTGCCAGCAAGGCCGGGGGATCCATCGAAACAGGTACCCCGAAGTGTTTTTCTAAATTATTTATCCGGATTTTTTTATTATACCCTTTAGGGGCCGGTCTTAGGCGTCCCGGACGGGCCGGCCGGGTCGGGTGTCGGGGCGTACCCCAGACCGGAAGGGACAGGGAGGTTGTCTGTGGGTCAGGAAAGTGGTCTCCCCAAAATCGTAATCGAAGAATCGTAAGAAAAAGTTTGCATGGAATGAAGATGGATATTGACTCTGGCTCAGGAAAATCCTAAGATTAAGAAGTTGACGGCTCCATCGGTCAACCCCCAAAAGACCGGACGCCCTGTCCGGGTATCATCCTATAACGCTTTCTCACAAAACAAATTCAAATACTAAGCGAAGGAGATAATATGATTCTAAACTAAAAGGACGAATCATGAGTATCAACGTAATCACCGCAGTAGACCCCAAGCTGTATCCTCACCGCAAGCTCACAAAAAAGCAACTCCGAGAAATTCAAAAGATTCGGGAAGCGAATATCCAGAAGCAATTCGAACTGGACGTTCTGCAATTCCACGCTTACAACTCGATAGAACTTGGTTGGATTGCTGCCATCAAATTAATGACAATTGCAATGTCCCTCGATAAGCAGGACATCGTGCGAGCATTTAACAATGCGTATGAGCATTATTCAACTCAAATTGATCTAATACAACTATTAAAAAAGCATGGTGTTCCAATTGTGGCAACAGGAACCTGGTTTAATCCAAAATTTTATAACCTTACTAAAAAAGACTTTTTCAAAGCACTTAGCCCTGAAATCCAACATCTCTTACGAGAGAAGGGAGTAAATTATGATGAATGATCAACGATACCAGACAAAAGACTTTTATCTGTCGGCTTACCTGATAGCAACGGGATTCCCGTTGCTGTCAGCACGCAAGTCTATGGGACTAACAGTTTTTGAATTCAAACAATCAATCAACCTCACCAGCTCGATAACGAAATATTATTCGTTTTCATCGGCAGTCGAACCCATTACGTATGGTAACGCAATGCGCACTCTCAAGACATTAATACATTCAAACACAAATGGAACAGAACAATACAAATCACAACCTTGACGCAAAGAATGACCTAACTCATGCGTCTGGCATAACAGCATTTATTGGTAAAAGAATCAAAGAGTCCGGGCATCCTATGCGCCCGATTCCTTTGATGGAAGTAATTCGCCTGATTCAAACCTCGAAAGAGATCAAACATAACATTGAGACATTACGAACAATACCTGACAACGAACAACAACAAGGCTTCAAAAAAGATAACCTTCCGTATTTCACGCTTGGTGAATTCAGTGAAAACAAGCTGCTAAAGTCGAATTTCATAAGAACGAAATACCTGATCCTGGATTACGACCATCTAGGAGAGCAATTATCCTATACTAGGACTGTGCTCAGAGCGGATCCTTTTGTTTTCTCACTGTTCACGTCTCCCCGTGCTGATGGGGTCAAAGTGATTATAGAACTCCAAGAGTATGTTAACAATCTAGAAGAATATAATGAAGCCCTAACTTACGCAGCAGAAAAATTCCAGAAACTTTACGGAATCACTTTTGATCCTGCATCGAAAGGTGCGGCGAGAGCTTGTTACTTGTCGTACGATCCCAATCTATTCCTAAATATTGGGGCTGAAAAACTTGAGATTCCGAGAAGGAAAGATACTTATCCAAGAGATGGGGTGGAACTTGCAGATAAGTTCGAGTTCAGAGGTGTGGGGAAGGGAGGCAGGCAAAGCGCATTATCGGCGCTTCTCGGAAAGTTCATACAGCAGGGATGGCACAAAGATCATAGCATTGAGCTTTTACGTCTTTGGAATCAGCAGAACATCCCTCCACTTGATGAACGGGAATTATTGCAACAGATAGAATCTCATTACACTAAATATGCAGACCCAGTGCGAAGGTTACCTGTGAAGTTCTATGCAAAAGATAACTGCTATGTCCGTCTGATGGACAAAGGCAAAG
>JABWAK010000093.1 GCA_013361065.1 Bacteroidota bacterium | reverse complement strand
CTTCAAGATCCGCGAGGGCTACCCGATCGGCTGCATGGTGACGCTGCGCTCGCACCGCATGTACGAGTTCCTCGACCGCCTGGTCACGATCGCGCTGCCGCGCGTGCGCGACTTCCGCGGCGTGTCCGGCCGCGCGTTCGACGGCCGCGGCAACTACAACATGGGCGTGAAGGAACAGATCATCTTCCCGGAGATCGATGCGGACCGCGTCACCAAGATCTCCGGTATGGACATCACCTTTGTCACCACAGCACAAACGGATATGGAAGCGATGGAGCTCCTGAAGTTGTTCGGGGTACCCTTCGTGAAACGTGAACAACCTGCAGTGAAAGCAAGTTAAAGGGATACTATGGCAAAACTCAGTTCAGTGGCACGGCAGAAACGCCGTGAGAAATTGGTGGCAAAGTACGCCGCAAAACGGAAGGAATTGATCGAGAAGGGCGATTTCGAGGCATTGCGTCTGCTGCCGCGCGACAGCAATCCGGTCCGCCTGCACAACCGTTGTTTCCAGACGGGCCGCACCCGCGGTTTCTACAGGAAGTTCGGTCTCGGGCGTATGGCCTTCCGCAAATTGGCCCACGAAGGGAAAATCCCGGGACTCACGAAAGCAAGCTGGTAATTAGTTAGGAGAACGGAAAAAGAATGGCTCATTCAGATCCCATTGCAGATTATCTGACGCGTCTTCGCAACGCGATCCAGGCGAAGCACAAGAAGGTCGAGATCCCCGCATCCAACGTGAAACGGGAGATCACCCGCATCCTCGCGGAGAACAAACTCATCACCAAGTACGATGTCGTTGCCGACGACAAGCAGGGCGTGATCCGTATCGCATTGAAATATTATGCGGGCTCCAACGTGATCAAAGGGTCCCGCCGCGTCAGCACGCCCGGCCGCCGCGTCTACCGTCAGGTGGATGCCCTGCCGCGTGTCAGCAACGGACTGGGCCTGGCCATCATCTCGACCTCAAAGGGTTTGATGTCGGACAAACAGGCGCGCAAAGAAAATGTCGGCGGAGAAGTGCTCTGCCTTATCTGGTAAAAGGAGCGAACACGTGTCACGTATCGGCAAAAAATTGATCAACCTCCCGAGCGGAGTCACCGTCACGGTGAGCAACGGTCTGGTGACCGTTAAAGGAAAGAACGGCGAGCTCAAAGAGAAGCTGCACCCCAACGTCGGCATCGAGATCAAAGGCAGCGAGGTCACGATCACTCGCAAGACGGAGGAGCGTGCGAACAGGGCCATTCACGGCACCACCCGCGCGAATGTGGCGAACATGATCAAGGGAGTGTCCGAAGGCTTCTCCAAGAAGCTGGACCTGGTCGGCGTCGGATACAAAGCGGAGATGAAAGGGAAGAACCTCGCCCTCGCGCTCGGCTTCTCGCATCCCATCCTGTTCCGTGCACCGGAATCGATCAAGATCGAGACCCCGTCCCCCACGAACATCATCATCAGCGGCTATGACAAGCAGCTGGTCGGTCTCGTGGCCGCCAAGATCCGCTCCTTCAAGGAACCGGAACCTTACAAGGGCAAGGGCGTGAAGTACGACGGTGAGGTGCTCCGTCGCAAAGCTGGTAAAACGGCAGCAAGTTCGAAATAATATTACGGTAGAATGACATTATGATCAAAAAAGACACGACAAAACGACGCCTGCGCATCAAACAGACCATCCGGAAACGCGTGTTCGGTTCCACGGAACGTCCGCGCTTCTCCGTCTACCGCAGCCTGAACGATATCTATGGTCAGATCATCGACGATGTGTCGGGAAAGACCCTGGTCTCGCTCTCCACGAACTCCAAGGAGATCCGCGCCGAAGTTGCCGCTGTGAAGACCAAAGTGGAGAAGAGCACCCTGGTGGGGAAACTGCTGGCCAAGAAAGCAGTGGAGAAGAACATCACGGCGGTCGTGTTCGACCGCAACGGGTACCTGTATCACGGCCGCGTGAAAGCGTTCGCCGATGGTGCCCGCGAAGGTGGCTTGAAATTCTAAACGGCTCGTCGTGCCGTCCAAATGTCGTGTCGTCCAATGGCAGGACAGCGCCCTTTGGAGGCGTTAATCTAGGTTCGAATCCTGGCACGACAGCAACCAAATTACGAACAACACATATTGTGAGGAAACACCTTGGCTCGAATTAAAACAAGTGATCTCGACCTGAAAGACAAGCTGGTCCACATCAACCGCGTGGCAAAAGTGGTGAAGGGCGGACGCCGGTTCAGTTTCAATGCGATCGTCGTTGTCGGCGACGGCAACGGGTATGTCGGGATCGGTCTCGGGAAAGCGAATGAAGTGGCGGATGCGATCTCGAAAGGGACCGACGATGCGAAGAAGAATGTGGTGAAGGTACCGCTCATCAACGGGACCGTTCCGCACGATGCCCTCGGGAAGTTTGGTGCAGGGAAGGTGCTGTTGCGTCCCGCAGCTCCCGGTACCGGTCTGATCGCCGGCGGCGGTGTGCGTGCCGTGCTCGAGATGGCAGGCGTGAAGGACATCCTCACCAAACAGATGGGCTCTGCGAACCCGCACAACGTGGTGAAGGCGACGCTGCGCGCCCTGCTCTCCATGCGCGATGCGCGGATGATCGCTGCCGAGCGCGGTATCTCGGTGCAGGAACTTTTTCAAAACTAATCATAGCGTGAGTGACCATGGCAGCGCCGAAAAAAATCAAAATCACACAGAAGGTCAGCATCATCGATACGCTGGCGAAGCATAAAGCCACGATCAAGGCGCTTGGCCTGGGCCGTCCGAACTATTCGGTCGTGCACACCGAAACCCCGCAGATCCTCGGTATGATCAACAAGGTCCGGCACCTGGTGACCGTCGAGGAAGTGAAACAGTAACGATTACTTGAAGATGTCTGCCGGACGGCGGACAGGCGAGCTCCGGCTCCGGGGCGTTAGTACTTCACAGGAGACAGTAATGGCAAATATTCTCAGCAATCTTTCATACGCAAAGGGTTCACGCAAGAAGAAGAAGCGCATCGGACGCGGTCAGGGCTCCGGCCACGGCGGCACCTCCACACGCGGTCATAAAGGACAGGGATCCCGTTCGGGTTCCGGTCTGAAGAGGAACTTCGAAGGCGGTCAGATGCCGCTCGTGCGTCGCCTGCCGAAATTCGGTTTCACCCCCCGCAACCGCGTTGAATATGCGGTCATCAATGTCGATCTGATCCAGAAATTCATCGATGACAAGCGGATCACGGACGGCGTCGTGTCGCCCGAGGTCCTGGTCGCCATCGGTGCAGTGTCCGATAAACGTGCTCCGGTGAAAGTGCTGGGGAACGGCGAACTGAAAGCAAAAGTGACGGTAACGGCCCACAAGTTCAGCGCATCGGCCGTTGAGAAGATCACCGCTGCCGGCGGAACGGCCACGGAGATCCCTAACGCAAAGGCTGCAGAGTAATCTAATCTGACGATCATCAATGAGCAAATTCACTGAGAGTTTCAGAAATATCTTCAAGATCGAGGAGCTGCGCACGCGGCTGCTGTTCACGGCCGGCTTGCTGATCGTGGTCCGCATCGGTTCCCACGTCACACTCCCCGGAGTGGACGCCGGCGTTCTGGCGGATGCCATGCGCAATCAGGCGGACAATACACTCTTCGGTCTTTACGATCTCTTTGTCGGCGGTGCGTTCAGCAACGCGGCGATCTTCGCGCTCGGCATCATGCCGTACATCAGCGCATCGATCATCATCCAGCTGCTCGGCGCAGTGGTCCCGTTCTTCCAGAAACTGCAGAAGGAAGGGGAGACCGGCCGCAAGAAGATCAACCAGTACACCCGGTTGGGCACGGTAGTGCTCGCACTCCTGCAGGCATGGGGCGTCAGCGTCCGCCTCGAGAGTCTGAATGCCAACGGCATCCCGATCGTTCCGGTGGAGGTGCAGGGCTTCTTCTTCGCCGTCAGCACCATGATCTTCCTGACCGCCGGCACCATGTTCATGATGTGGCTCGGTGAGCAGATCACAGAGCGCGGTCTCGGGAACGGTATCTCGCTCATCATCTTCATCGGTATTATCGCGCGGTTCCCGCATGCGGTGCTCGATGAGATCCAGCTGGTCAGCTCCGGTGCGCGTCCGATCATCATCGAGATGATCATCTGGGGTGCGATGCTGCTCATCGTTGCCGGCGTCATCATGGTCACGCAGGGCACGCGCCGGATCCCGGTGCAGTATGCGAAGCGTCTGGTCGGCCGCAAGGTCTACGGCGGCGTCACGCAGTACATCCCGATGCGCGTCAACACGGCGGGTGTCATGCCGATCATCTTCGCACAGTCGCTCATGTTCATCCCGAGCACGATCCTCACCTTCTTCCCGGAGAGTGAGTTCGTCGGCTCCATCGCAGGGTATTTCCAGTATACGTCGTTCACCTATTCGTTCATCTACGGTCTGATGATCGTGTTCTTCACCTACTTCTACACGGCCATCGCGTTCAATCCGACCGATGTGGCGGACAATATGCAGAAGAACGGCGGATTCATCCCGGGTATCCGTCCCGGCAAGCACACGTCGGATTTCATCGATAACATCCTCACGAAGATCACCCTTCCGGGATCGATCTTCCTGGCGATCATCGCGATCCTGCCGGCGTTCATGGTGAAGTTCGGTATCACCTCCAGTTTCGCGTCGTTCTTCGGCGGTACGAGTCTGCTCATCTCCGTCGGCGTGGCGCTGGATACCCTCCAGCAGATCGAGTCGCATCTGATGATGCGGCATTATGACGGCTTCATGAAGAGCGGTAAGATCAAGGGGCGTATCGGACGGTAATGGCGATCCATGTGAAATCCCCGGCGGAGATCGAATTGATGCGGGAGAGCAGCCGGATCGTCGGGGATGTGATCAAGTTGGTCGGGCAGCAGGTGAGGCCCGGAGTGTCGACGGCGGAGTTGGATGCGATGGCGGAGGATTATATCCGCAGCTGCGGTGCAGAACCGGCCTTCAAAGGATACGGTCATGATCCGCGAAACCTCTTCCCGGCAACGCTCTGCATCTCGATCGACAGCGAGGTGGTGCACGGGATCCCCGGGAAACGGGTGCTGAAGGAAGGGGAGATCGTCTCGATCGATGTCGGTGCAAAGAAGAACGGGTTCTACGGCGACGGTGCCTTCACCTTCCCGGTGGGTGAGGTGACGGACGAGAAGAAGCGGCTGATGAAAGTGACGAAGGAATCGCTCGACCGCGCAGTGCAGCAGGCCGTGGAGGGGAACAGGACAGGGGATATCGCGCATGCGGTCCAGTCCTATGTGGAGGCGGAAGGATTCTCCGTAGTGCGGGACCTGGTGGGACACGCCGTTGGCCGCGAGCTGCATGAGGATCCGCAGGTGCCGAACTTCGGGAGACCGGGGAAAGGGACGCTGCTGAAGGAGGGGATGACCCTGGCGATCGAACCGATGGTGAATGCGGGAACGTACCATGTGCTGACCGCGGCGGATCGATGGACGATCCTGACGCGGGACGGAAGACCTTCAGCCCATTACGAGTACACTGTGGTGGTGCGCAAGGGTTCAGCGGAAGTGTTGACAAACTATCATTAATGGCAAAACAAGACGCGATAAAGATCGACGGAGTGATCTCCGAAACATTGCCGAACGCATCGTTCCGCGTGAAACTGGACAATGGCCACGAGATCCTGGCACACATCTCCGGTAAGATGAGAATGCATTATATCAAGATCCTGGTGGGCGACAAGGTGACGGTGGAACTCTCGCCGTACGACCTCACCAAAGGCAGGATCACCTATCGCTACAAATAAGGGTTAAAAGGGAAGACAATGAAAGTTCGCGCATCGGTCAAGAAGATCTGTGAGAATTGCAAGATCATCCGCCGCAAAGGCAAAGTGATGGTGATCTGCAAGAAGAATCCCAAACACAAGCAACGTCAAGGTTAATCATTAGGAGAGTATTCAGTGGCTCGTATCGCTGGCGTCGATTTACCCAAAAACAAACGTTCCGTCATCGGACTGACCTACATCTTCGGCATTGGTGATGCCATTGCCAAGGAGATCCTTGCCAAAGCAGGTGTTGACGAGAACAAGAAGATCGGTTCCCTGACCGACGACGAGATCAATAAGATCCGTACGATCATCCAGACCGACTATAAGACCGAAGGTGCCCTCCGCGCCGAGAACCAGATGAACATCAAGCGTTTGATGGATATCGGGTCCTTCCGCGGCCTGCGTCACCGCAAAGGTCTGCCGGTCCGCGGTCAGCGCACCCGGACGAACTCCCGTACCCGTAAGGGCAAACGCAAGACCGTAGCAGGAAAGAAAAAAGCAATCGCTAAAAAGTAATTAGACCTTCGATCTGAAAGGAATATCGTGGCCAAACAACAAGCAGCGCCGACCGTATCGGCAAAGAAGAAGAAAAAAATCCACGTTGACGTGAACGGGAAGGTGTTCGTGAAGGCGACGTTCAACAACGTCATCGTCACCATCACCGATACCTACGGCAACACCATCGCATGGTCCTCTGCTGGCAAGAACGCCTTCAAAGGATCCCGGAAGAACACTCCGTTCGCCGCGCAGGTCTCGGCGGAAGCCGCTGCCAAGGAAGCATACGATCTCGGGCTCCGGAAAGTGGAGGTCTTCGTGAAAGGCCCCGGTTCCGGCCGCGAAGCAGCCATCCGCGCATTGCAGACGGCTGGCCTAGAGGTGACCATCATTCGGGACATGACACCGATCCCGCATAACGGCTGCCGTCCGCCGAAACGCCGCAGAGTGTAATCCATCTTAAATCAGAGGAAGTCAAACCAGAATGGCACGTAATACCGGTTCCGTCGTAAAACAATCCCGTAAGCTGGGAATCGCACTCAGCAGCAAAGCGAACAAGTTCATGGAGCGCCGTCCGTATGGCCCCGGCCAGCACGGAAAAGGGAAGCGCATGAAGGTTTCCGAATATGCGCTCCAGCTGAAAGAGAAACAGAAGATGAAGTACATCTATGGTGTGCTGGAGCGTCAGTTCCGGACCTATTTCGAGAAGGCCACCCGGATGAAAGGCAAGACCGGTGACAACCTGGTGAAACTGCTCGAACTCCGTCTGGACAACGTGATCTACCGGATGGGATTTGCACCGACACGGCGCAGCGCCCGTCAGCTGGTGACGCACGGCCACTTCCGCATCAACAAGGAGAAGGTGAACATCCCCTCCTATCAGTTGAAGACCGGCGATGTGATCACCGTACGTGAGAAGAGCCGCCAGTTGGATATCATCCACAATGCCATGAAACGCGTGAAGGATGCATCGGTCTATTCATGGGTGAGCCTGGACAAGGCCGCCATGGCCGGGACCTTCGTGCGGGTGCCGGAACGGGAAGAGATCCCGATGCTGGCGAACGAGCAGCTCGTGGTCGAGTTGTACTCGAAGTAATCCAACCGATTTCCCCAAACTTGGTGAGAACCGAACTATGAGCAATACACAATTTCAAATGCCGGACAACGTGGTGCTGGAGGATTCCTCCGCCACCGACCGTTTCGGTCGCTTCATCGTTCAGCCGTTGGAAAAAGGATACGGGGTGACGATCGGCAATGCACTGCGCCGCGTGCTGCTCTCCTCGCTGCCCGGCTACGCGATCACCGCCATCCGTATCGAAGGGATCGTCCATGAGTTCACCGCACTGACGGGGATCGTGGAAGATGTCACCGACATGATCCTGAATCTGAAGCAGGTCCGTTTGAAGGCCACCAACAAGAAGGTCGGCAAAGTGACCGTGCATCTGAAGGGACAAGGGAAGTTCCTGGCCGGTGATATCCAGAAGGCAAGCCCTGAAGTGGAGATCCTCAATCCCGAACTCCATATCGCCACCCTGAATAAGGATGCCGATTTCGAGATGGAATTCCGGATCGGCCGCGGCAAAGGGTATGTGACGGCAGAGGAGAACAAGATGCCCGATCAGCCGGTCGGCATGATCACCATCGATTCCATCTTCACACCGATCGTCAACGTCCGCTACAATGTCGAGTCCACCCGCGTCGGACAGCAGACGGACTATGAGAAGCTCGTGCTCGAGGTCGAGACGGATGGTTCCATCGCACCCAAGGACGCTGTGGCGTATGCCGGCAAGGTGCTCCGCGATCATATCCAGTTCTTCATCAACTTCGATGCAACGCAGGAGACGGAGAAAGAGGACAACGAACGCGACGAGGAGATCTCCCGCATCCGGAAGATCCTGCTGACCCCGGTGGATGAACTCGAACTTTCCGTGCGGTCGCACAATTGCCTCCGTGCCGCGGACATCAAGACGCTCGGCGATCTCGTCCGCAAGGATGAGGCTGAACTCCTGAAGTTCCGTAACTTCGGACGCAAGTCCCTCGCCGAACTCTCGGCCATCGTGGAAATCAACAATCTTACATTCGGCATGGATGTCGATAAATATCTGAAAGACAGCGACTAAAAGGAAGAACTGGAATGATACACGGACGAGCAGGAAGAAAATTAAAACGTACCGCCAGCCACCGCAAGGCACTGTTGAATTCGTTGTCAACGTCCCTGCTGCGGCATAAACGGATCCAGACCACTCTGGCGAAGGCGAAAGAGACCCGCATGGTCGTCGAGAAGCTCATCACCAGGGCGAAGAATGCCGTTGCCAAAGAGGTGGAAGGCGGACCGAAGAACGTGCATGCACGCCGCGAGGTCGCCCGTCACATCAACGATAAGGATGTGGTGAAGATGCTCTTCACGGAGATCGCCCCTAAGGTCGCATCGCGGCCGGGCGGCTACACCCGTGTGATCAAGCTGGGACAGCGTCTCGGTGACGGTGCCCATGTGGCGATGATCGAACTGGTGGACTTTGCGCTGGGCATGGATGTCGCTGCCGAGCCGGTCAAGAAGAAACAGGACCGCCGTGCACGCGTCAACCAGAAGAAGAAGGCGAAGAGCGAACCGGCAGCCGATGCCGCCGGTACCGCAGCCGAGTAACACAGGCAGTCACAGGGGATAGCATTCGCTATCCCCTGCACTTCTCTCGTGAACCACCATTTCTGTGCTGTGAGTATGAAAATTTCTACTGTTGATTTTGTTGTTGGCGTCGCGAACCTCAAACAACTCCCGAAGACGAACCTCCCAGAAATTATCTTCATCGGCCGCTCCAACGTCGGCAAATCCTCGCTCCTCAATAAACTCTGCAACCGGAAGAACATCGCCCGCGTCAGTGCGACCCCGGGGAAGACCCGCGAACTCAATTATTATCTGATCAACAAGGAACTCTATTTCGTCGATCTGCCCGGCTACGGCTATGCGAAGGTGGCCGAACATGTGAAGGCTGGCTGGACGCAGATGATCGAGGAGTTCTTCCATACACGCCGCCAGATCGCTCTGGCGATCCAGATCGTCGATGCCCGCCTGGGACCGACCGAACTCGACAACACCATGATGGGATGGCTGGACTTCTACAAGGTCCCGTTCCTGCTGATCCTCACAAAAGCGGATAAGCTCCCCAAGAACAAGCTCATCACCCAGATGAACACCATCGGCGCCCAGCTGAGCAAGTACAACCATCTCGTCGGCATCCAGCCGTTCTCCGCCGTTTCCGGCGACGGACGCATCGAGTTGCTGAAGACCATCGACCGGCAGATCGAGGAGAAGGAGCTTCCGTCCTCCAAACTCGTTACCGCCGTCGCGTAACAGACTTTCCGGCCCCGCCGGACCGATCCACCATTCCGCTCCGTACGTTCGCACCGCATCCTATTGTGAGGAGAACTTCCCTATGAAAAAGCGCTTATTCACCCCCGGACCGACCCCTATTCCCGAAACCGTCATGCTGAAGATGGCGGAACCGATCATCCATCACCGCAACCCCGAGTTCAACGAGATCCTCACCCGTGTCAACCAGAATCTGAAGTATCTGTTCCAGACCGAGCAGCCGGTATTGACCCTTACCTGTTCGGGAACGGGCGGCGTGGAAGCGACCTTTGTCAGTCTGTTCTCGCCCGGTGATACCATCATCGCTGCGAACGGCGGCAAGTTCGGTGAGCGGTGGGTGAAGATGCCGAAGGTCTACGGCATGAACGTCGTGGAGATCAAAGTGGAGTGGGGGAAGGCACCGACGGAAGAACAGGTCCTGTCCGCATTGAAAGCGAACCCGGATGCGAAAGCGGTCTATCTGGTGCATTCCGAGACCTCGACCGGTGCTGCGACCGATGTGAAGACACTGGCGAAGCTCATCCGTGAGAACTCCAATGCCCTGGTCTGCGTTGATGGTATCACTGCGGTCGGAGCCCATGAGATGCGGTTCGATGAATGGGGTATCGATGTCTGCGTGACCGGTTCTCAGAAAGGCCTCATGATCCCGCCGGGCCTGGCATTCGTTGCCGTGAGCAAACGCGCCGTGGAAGCGATGAACAGTTCCAAGCTGCCGAAGTTCTATTTCGACCTGAAGAAGGCGCTGAAATCGTACGCAGAGAACGATACTCCCTGGACGCCCGCCGTCTCCTTGGTGATCGGCGTGGATGCGGCACTGCAGAAGATCCGCGAGGAAGGGATCGAGAATGTCTGGGCGCGTCACCGCCGGCTCGCGAACGCGATCCGCGCCGGTGTGGTCGGTGCGGGCCTGAAGCTCTTCTCCGAGTTCCCCTCCTTTGCCGTGACACCGGTCTGGGTACCGGAAGGGGTGGAATGGAAACAGTTCAACAAGATCCTGAAAGGGAAGTACGGCATCACCATCGCCGGCGGTCAGGATGACTTCACCGGCAAGATCTTCCGCGTCTCGCATCTTGGATACTACGACGAACTCGATATGGTGACGATGATCGGGGCACTCGAAATGACCCTGAAGGAATGCGGTCATTCGTTCGAGGTCGGCTCCGGTGTGAAAGCAACACTGAACGCCTTGATGGCGAAATAGAACGGATTCTCTCACGGCTCATCCGTCCGTTGGGTGGGTGAGCCTTTTTTGAATGGATGAGATTATGAAGATACTGATCACTGATCCGATCGAACAAAGCTGCGTTGATATCCTGACCCGTGAAGGGTTCCAGGTCGATCTGAAACCGGGGCTCCCGCCCGATGAGATCAAAGCGGTCATCGGGGAGTATGCCGCATTGGTGGTCCGCAGCGGGACCAAGGTCACGGCCGACATCATCGAGCATGCGACCGCCATGAAAGTGATCGGCCGCGCCGGCGCCGGTGTCGATAATATCGACTCGGCAGCTGCGTCACGCAAAGGCATCATCGTGATGAATACGCCGGGCGGTAACACCCTCTCCACCGCAGAGCATACATTCTCCATGCTGATGGCAGTGGCACGGAACATCCCCAATGCGCATGCAAGCCTGGTTGCCGGACGGTGGGACAGGAAGAAATTCATGGGTACCGAACTGTTTGGGAAGACCCTCGGCATCATCGGTATGGGGAAGATCGGACGCGAGGTCGCTGTGCGTGCACAGGCATTCGGGATGACCACGATCGGGTTCGATCCGGTGCTCAGCCCGGAGGTCGGCGCCAAGATGAATGTGGAACTGGTCTCGCTGGACGAGATTTACCGCCGCTCAGATTTCATCACCGTCCACACACCGTTGAGCGATGAGACGCGCGGTCTGTTGAACGAAGCGACGATCGCGAAATGCAAGAAAGGGGTCCGGCTCATCAACTGTGCCCGCGGCGGTATCATCGATGAGGGAGCACTGCTGAAAGCGCTGGAGAGCGGTCATGTGGCCGGTGCCGCACTCGATGTGTTCGTTGAGGAACCGCCCAAGGATTACACCCTGGCCAAGCATCCGAAAGTGGTCGCCACACCGCACCTGGGCGCGTCCACCGAGGAGGCACAGGAGAAAGTGGCGATCCAGATCGCTGAGCAGATCGCTGATGCGCTGAAGGACCGCGGAATCGTCGGCGCGGTGAACGCTGCCGCACTCCAGGCCGGTGTGCCGAATGAGATCAAACCGTATCTGCAGCTTGCCGAGAAACTCGGATCGCTGCAGGCGCAGGTCATGAAAGGACAGCTGAAGGAACTCTCGGTCGAACTGACGGGGGAACTGCTGCAGAAGAATGCGGAACTCATCAAAGCAGGGGTGCTGCGCGGTCTGTTCTCCAAACTGATGAGCCAGCCGGTCAATTACATCAATGCACCGGTGCTCGCACAGTCGATGGGCGTACGTATCAGCGAGAAGCGTACATCCGATTCCAACGACTATGCCAACCTGCTGACCATCGGTTATGTCAGCGACGAGGAACAGAGGACCTTTGCCGGGACCGTCTTCGGCGGGAAACATCTGAAGATCGTCCGGCTGGACAAATACTCGATCGAAGGGACCCCCGACGGGACCTTCCTCTATTATACCAACATCGACCGTCCCGGTATGCTTGCCAAGGTCGGAACATTGCTCGCGGAGGCGAACATCAATATTGCCGGCCTGTCACTGGGCCGCTCCGGATTGGGTGAGCGCGCGCTGACCGTGGTGAATGTCGATTCGCCGATCCCGGATACCGTGCTGCACAAAGTGGCAGGGCTGGACGGGATCTTCAATGCGAAGGTCGTCGTGCTGTGATCGGCATGTGTTGAGGAATGATGAACCCCCGGTGATCCGGGGGTTTCGTCGTTTAAAGGGGTTTCCCGAGGACGGCGGTGAAGTTGTCGCGATACCCGCGGCTGAGGATGTGGGTCGTATTGTTGGTCAGCGTCACGGTATACTCGCCGTTGAAGTACGGCTGCAGTTCCTTGATCTTCCCGATATTGATGATGGTGCTGCGGTGGATCCGGATGAAGGTCCGGGCGTCGAGTTGTGCCTCCAGATTGTTCATCGTTTCCCGAAGCAGGTGTGTCTCACTGCCGGTGTGGAGCTTCACGTAGTTCCCCGCCGCTTCCATCCAATCGATCTCCTCCGTCCGGAGGAACACGATCCTTCCGTTGGTCTTCACGATCAGCCGGTCCAATGTCGGTGTCGGGTGCCGCAGATGCTGCAGCATGGCTGCGATCTGTTCCGCCGTGACATCCGGAGTCGGCCGGGAGGAGATGCTGCTGCGCGCATGCTGTACGGCACTGTGAAAGCGTTCCCGGTCGAACGGTTTCAGAAGGTAGTCCAGTGCGTGGAACTCGAATGCCCGTAAGGCGAACTCATCATAGGCAGTGATGAAGATGATGGAGGGGATCCTGTTCTGAGGGAGGCGCTGCAGGATCTCGAATCCGCCCACTTCCGGCATCTGGATGTCGAGGAACACCAGGTCCGGAGCATGCTGCAAGATCGCGTCGATCGCTTCCTGACCGTTCGCACACTGTCCGATGACCTCGATATCAGGTTCAGTGGTGACAAAGTGCAGGACTTTTTCGCGGGCGAGTGGTTCATCGTCCACGATCAATGCTCGGATCATGCGTATTGGGGGATCGGCTTTGAGACGCTTGGAATGGACCGTTCCGGAACGGAACGGTCAGAGGGTGTGCATACGGAACGGGAGCGAAAGAGTTACACGGAG
>JABWAK010000092.1 GCA_013361065.1 Bacteroidota bacterium | reverse complement strand
GTGCAGTACCGCCAGGCGGCGGATGCCGTTGCCACGATGGACCTGTCGCGCTACCATTCCATCGTCCTTGCCGGGTTCTTCGCCTTTACTCAGACGGAAGAGACCATTGTCCGTCATCTGCTGACACTTCCGCAGGTGACGATGCTGTTCCAGGATGGCGAGGGGATCCGAAGCACGCTCGAGACGCTGGGTCTCGACCCTGCGCCGGAAGGGGAGAGCGTCCCGCCGCTGCATCTCTATTATGAGTCACCGGATGCCCATGGTCAACTGACCGCGTTGAACCGCATCCTCTCCGAACGGTTCCCCGAGCCGGTGAAGGAGAGCGACCGCGCTGCGGTCGTCCTGCCGTCCTCGGAGAATCTGTTCCCGCTGTACCACCAGACGCTCTCCATGTACGACCAGCAGACGTACAATCTGGCACTCGGCTATCCGCTCTCGCGCACACCGGTGAACGGCTTTCTCACCTCGCTGCTGGATGTCGTCGTCAGCGCACGGAACGGCGAGGTGTTCGTCCCGAAGTACCTGCAGTTCCTGCTCCATCCGTACACGAAGAACATCCTCTTCGGTACCCGGACCGACGTTACCCGCATCCTGATGCACATGGTGGAAGAGGATTCGCTGCGTCATGCCTCGCGGCTCTTCATCGCGCCGGAGAGGATCGAAGGGGATCCGCATCTCATGGCCTCCGTTGTGCAGCGGCTGGCCGGGGACGGCGAGGAAGTGACCGCAGAGGAACTGCGGGCGCATCTTGCATCGATCCATGCTGCCACCATCGCACCGTTCCTTTCTGTGACGACCGTCGGCGGATTCGCTGCGGCCTGCATCGGTGTGCTGCAGTACATCAACGATCGCAGCACCGCGCACCGGCATCCGTACTTCCGTCCGTTCGTCGAAACGCTGATCGATGCGCTGGATGCGCTGCGGCGCTCGCTGCTGGCGGACCATTCCTTCAGCAAGCCGGAGCATTATCTGCTCCTGTACCGGCATATCACATCCGGTGCCGATGTCCCGTTCACCGGAACGCCGCTGCAGGGACTCCAGGTGCTCGGCTTCCTGGAGACGCGCGGACTGCAATTCGCTGATATCTTCATGATCGATGTGAACGACGATGTACTGCCGGGGAAAGTGCAGCAGGATGTGCTCCTGCCGCTGACCATTCGTGAACAGCTGGGACTCTCCACGTACCGGGACCAGGAACGGATCAAAGCATACATCTTCGATGTGCTCCGCCGCGGCGCGGAACGGGTGCATCTCTTCTCCATCAATAACAACGAAAAGGAACGGAGCCGGTTCATTGCACAACTGCAGTGGGATGAACAACGGTCCCGCCGTTCCCTCGATCCGGTCGATACATTCACGCAGGAATACGCCATTGACCTGAGCGTCCAGTCACCGGCCGCTGTTCCGAAATCCGCCGGGATGCAGCCACTTCTCTCCGGCATGCAGTTCTCCTCCACGGCGCTCGATACCTATCTGACCTGCGGGGTGAAGTTCTACTACCGCTACGTCATGCGGCTGAAGGAACGTGGCGAACTCTCCGGCGATCTGGAGCAATCCGATGTCGGGAAGATCGTCCATGCCATCCTGCAGGAATTCTTCGCGCCGGCGATGGACCGTCCGCTAACCGAGAAGGATCTGGACCGGCAGCGGCTCTCGCGCGTTGTCGAGGAGAATTTCCGGTCCGCGTACGGCAGCACACAGTTCGGGGAACAGTTCTTCGCCAAGCGGCAGGTGGAGAAGCAGCTCGTTTCCTTTCTGGAGAACTTCCAGCGTCCTCACCTGGAGAACGGCGAGGTTGTCATCGAGATGCTGGAACGGGAGTTCACGGCGGAGATCGGCGGGTTCGATCTCACCGGGAATGCAGACCGGATCGAACAGCGGGACGGGAAGCATTGGATCATCGATTACAAGACCGGACAGCATGAGAAGAACTATCTCGTCCGTTTCGACGCGCTCAATGCCGGCGACCGGAGTACCTGGAAGGAAGCGATCGGGTCACTGCAGCTGGCGATGTATGTGATGCTCTACAGCGAGATGCGGCAGCTGCCGCCGGAGCAGATTGTGCCGGCATTCCAGTTCCTCGGGAAGAAGGAGATGGACGGGGAGATCGAAGTGCCGCTGTTCAGTTCACCGGAGGAGATGCAGCAGTGGTATCCGGTGCTGAAACAGATCGTCCTGTCCCTGATGCAGGAGATCGTCGATCCCGCCGTGCCGTTCCAGCCGACCGATGATCCGAAAAGCGATTGTCCGGACTGTCCGTACCGGACATTGTGCGGAACGCAGTGGGCGGAGAAGTTCAAGAGTTTCTGATCTCAAGCAGTGATCAGCTATCAGCTATCAGCTTACAGCTGTCAGATTCCAGATATCAGACAACAGATGATCAATACAGGAATGGGATGAGCTTCCAAGTCCGTTCCTGATAGTGACGGTATTCAGGGATGACCAGGGGAAGCATTTGCTCCTCGATGCGAATCTTCAGCACGAGGACCAGGGCGAGCAGGGACCAGAGCAGGATATGAAGGATGGAGAGGGAAGCTATCGGCCAGGCGGCCATCAGCATCAGCAGGGCGGTGTACATCGGGTGACGGATGAACCGGTACGGACCGGAGGTGACGAGGCGAATATCCTTTTTTGGTTCCGGAAAAATTCGCAGATTATCCCACCGCATCGTGATGATCGCGGCAGCACCCAGCAGTGAACCGGCAAGCAACAGCAGCAACGGGATGCCGTCGGCAGGGAACGGACCTGTCACGGCGATCGCTGCGACGGAGCCGAACTGAACGGAGACAAGGATCATTGAACGCATGACCGAATATATGAAAAAAAGCCTCCTTCTTCTTCTGCTCGTTGCCGGAACGGTGGCAGCACAATTCCGTCAGCCGAATGCGGGAGAGCTGCAGACAGCGATGAACCGTCTCCCTGTGATCGGTTCCGTGCTTTACATCGCTGCACACCCCGACGATGAGAATACCGCCCTTCTTTCCTATCTGACCCACGCCCGGTCGCTCAGAACTGGTTATCTCTCTATTACAAGGGGTGAAGGGGGACAGAATCTGATCGGACCGGAGCAGGGAGCGGAACTTGGCCTGATCCGCACGCAGGAATTGCTCGCCGCTCGCAGGGTGGACGGAGCGGAACAATCCTTCACACGAGCGATCGATTTCGGCTACTCCAAATCATCCGAGGAAGCGCTGCGGCTCTGGGGCAAGGACAGTGTGCTCTCGGATGTCGTGCGGGTGATCCGCACCTTCCGTCCGGACATCATCATCACCCGGTTCTCCCCGACGCAGGGGGGACATGGACATCATCTGGCCTCGGCGATCCTGGCGGCGGAAGCATTCGCGCTGGCGGGAGATTCTACGGCATTCCCGGATCAGCTGACGATGCTCCGTCCGTGGAAGCCGAAACGGATGTTCTTCAATCATTTCCGGTTCGGGGGGACGAATTCCAATCAGACGCCGCAGGTGCCGACGTTCAAGATCGACGTCGGAGCGTACGATCCTTTGATCGGATTGTCCTACACGGAACTGGCAGGCATCAGCCGCAGCATGCACCGGAGCCAGGCGATGGGTTCGGCGCAGAACAGAGGTTCCTCGATCAATGAGTTCGTCATCACTGCAGGGGATACGGCAGTGTACGACCTCTTCGACGATATCGATCTGACATGGGGCAGGATGCCGGGAGCGAAGAAATTCGCCCGGATGGCGTCCGATATCCGGAAACGATTCGTGCCTTCGGCGCCGGAGAAGAGTCTCACTGCATTGCTGAAACTGTATGGAGAACTGAAGAAGGCCGAACCGCATCCGATGGTGACCGATAAGCTTCGCGAAACGGAATATCTCATCCAGGCATGTGCCGCACTCTCGGTGGAAGTGCGGTGCGACCGTCGGCAATACACCCGCGGAGATTCGGTATCGGTGCGGCTCATCGCTGTGAACCGTTCC
Source organism: Bacteroidota bacterium (assembly GCA_013361065.1). Taxonomy (GTDB): domain Bacteria; phylum Bacteroidota; class Ignavibacteria; order UBA10030; family UBA8401; genus UBA8401. The sequence continues at coordinate 13,575 of JABWAK010000092.1, read as the reverse complement.
GCTGCTGCTGTCACTATAGGTTCCGTCACTCTGCCGTCTCTGGGAATCACGAAAGGGATCAATACAACACTGCAGAGCAATATCCCGCAGACAATGTCCATTCCGGCAGCCGTACCTTCCGGCCATCCGTTCACACAGCCGTCATGGCTTGCCGTGCCGCAGGATGGCTACCGGTACACCTTATCCGATGTCCGGACGATCGGACAGGCAGAAGATGCACCGCCTCTCACCGGCATTGTTTCACTCACCATCGAGGATGTGCCGTTCACGTTCACGCTGCCGGTGATGTACGTCTGGACCGATGATCTTCTCGGTGAACGGTCCCGCCCCGCTGTGGTCACACCGCCGGTCTCGCTCTCCATCGACGGGAAGAATATCCTGTGGAACGAAGCCCAGTCACAGAAAGTGACCGTGGTGGTCACGGCGCTCAGGAACGAACTCACCGCCGTTGTCCGTCTCCGAACGGAGAACGGATGGATCCTTGCGCCGGAACAGTCGGTTCGGCTGCCGAAGTCCGGCATGAGTGCCGATGTCGTGTTCACGGTGCATAGGGATTCTGCGGCCGGGAGCGGTTCGGTCATTGCCGAAGCGGAAACAGGGAATGAAGTGTACCGGCAGGAAGTGAAAGTGATCGAGCATCCGCACATCCCTCCGCAGACGGTATTCCGGCCTGCTGCGATACGGTCGCTGGATGCGCGCGCCACTGTGAAGAGCCGGACGATCGGTTATATCATGGGAGCGGGGGATGAGATCCCGGAAGCACTCCGTCAGTTGGGGTGTACAGTGACGCTGATCGATGACGCGATGCTGGCGCATGGTTCGTTCGGTCAGTTCGATGCGGTCATTGCCGGCATCCGTGCCTATAACACCCGTCCGCAGTTGCTCATTGCTCACGACCGGCTGATGGCGTATGTGGAGAATGGCGGGACCTATGTGGTGCAGTATCAGACGATGGAGAAGGGGCAGACCGATAACCTTGGACCGTTCCCGATGGAGATCTCCCGCAACCGGGTGACGGATGAGACCGCAGCGGTCACCTTCCTGAAACCGACGCATCCGCTGCTGAACGTCCCGAATGCCATTTCCGCTGCTGATTTCAACGGCTGGGTGCAGGAACGGGGCATCTATTATATGGGACAGTGGGATGCGCGCTATACGCCGCTCCTATCGATGGCCGATGCCAATGAAGCGCCGCAACTGGGAAGTCTGCTGTATGCCCGTCACGGCAAGGGACATTACATCTATACAGGATTGGTCTTCTTCCGGCAGCTTCCTGCCGGCGTGGGAGGGGCGTACCGCCTGTTTGCCAATCTGATCTCGGCCGGGAAAGAGTGACGGCGGCATGAAGGGTTCGCTCCACATGATGCTATCCCGGTTCACTTTCACAGAGAAGGGACGTACGCTCAGGACGAAGAAGGATTCGGTCGTTCTGAACGGAGTCCGTGTTCCCCGGTATACGAATGCTTTCTGGACCTCGCGGCAGCGCCAGGCACATTCACTCCACGAGGTCTCCTACCGCGCCTGTTTCAAACCGCAGCTTCCCCGGTTCTTCATCGAACGGCTGACGGTTGTTGGTGACCGTGTCTATGATCCGTTCTCCGGAAGGGGAACGACCGTACTGGAAGCAGCGTTGTGCGGCCGCCGCGTGGCGGCGAATGATGTCAATCCGCTAAGTGCCATCCTCTCCGCACCCCGGATGAACGTTCCGTCCGTAGAAGCAGTGAACGCACGCCTGGAAGCGATCCCGGTCGATCACACACTCCGTTCGGACATCCCGCTCTCGATGTTCTACCACCGGCGCACGCTGGCGGAATTGCTTTCCCTGCGAAAATACCTTCTTGCCAAAGCGAAGAAAGGAACGCTGGATGATGTGGACCGCTGGATCCGGATGATCGCAACGAACCGATTGACCGGTCACTCCAAAGGATTCTTCTCGGTCTATACATTGCCGCCGAATCAGGCGATGTCTGCCGCCAGCCAAAGGAAGGTGAATGCCCTCCGGCGCCAGCGCCCAGAATACCGCGATGTGAAAGCGATCATCCTGCGCAAATCGCGTCTGCTGGCGTCCGACGCGACGGCCGAGGAACAGCGGAAGCTCCGCGCGGCATCACGCAGCGGCCAGTTCATCACCGGTGACGCCCGCCGGACCCGTGCACTCCGGTCCGTCAGCATCGCGCTCACGGTCACCTCGCCGCCGTTCCTGGATGTGGTGCAGTATGCGCAGGACAACTGGCTGCGCTGCTGGTTCAACGGGATCGATGCGGAGGCGGTCGGCAGCGGCATCACCATGTCCCGTACAGTCGAAGATTGGTGCAGCGTGATGCAGCAGGTCTTCCGGGAGCTCTACCGCGTGACGAAAAAAGGGGGATGGGTCGCGTTCGAAGTGGGGGAGGTGCGGAACGGTACCGTGCGTTTGGAGGAATATGTGGCGGAGATGGGACGGACCGCCGGTTTCCGCTGTGAGGCGGTGATGATCAACCGTCAGCGGTTCACCAAGACCGCGAACATCTGGGGTGTCTCCAACAATACGAAAGGGACCAACACGAACCGTATCGTTCTCTTCCGCAAGTGACCGCCGCGTCAAATAGTCCCTCCGCTTCCGTTGAATCTCCCTGAAATTAGGATTACATTCATCCAGATGAAATCCTCGTTGAAAATACTCTTCGCCCTCTCCGTTCTCATCGGATTCTTCACCCTGATCTTCCTGGTCCCAAGGGGACCAGGTGACCAGCGTTCACTGTTCAGTGCTCCGAAGGTACAGACGGTCTATTTTGCGGACCATATCTCGCCGGCGCATGCGGCGGTCATTGCGATGTTCAATGAACGTCACAAAGGTTCCATCGAAGTGGTGGCGGTGGACCTCCCGTTCTCCAAATTCAGTACCAATGAACGGAAGGAACTGCTCGCCCGTTCGCTCCGCAGCAAGAGCGACCGGCTGGATGTCTTCTCGGTCGACTATATCTGGACGCAGCGGTTCGCCAAATGGTGCGAGGAGATCGAGCCGTACTTCGGCGACTATTCGAAGGACAATATCATCCTGCCGACACTCCGGTCCTGTTTCGCCGACGGAAAACTGGTCGCGATGCCGCTCTACATCGATATCGGAGTGATGTACTACCGCACTGATATCATCGCACGGCTGCCGGACGCCGCGGCGGTGGAGGAGCAGCTGAAGCGGTCCATCACCTGGGACGGTCTCCTGGCGCTGCAGCAACGGCTGGGGTACACCGGCCGGCCGTACTATCTCTTCCAGGCGGCGGACTATGAAGGACTCATCTGTAATTTCTTCGAGATCGCGCGCAGCATCGACCGGCGGTTCCTGGCGGGCGATTCCATCGATCTGCGGTCTCCGGCTGCGCGCAAAGCGCTGAGGATGATGGTCGACTTCGTGCACACACGGAAGGTCTCGCCGAAGAGCGTGGCGGAGTTCGATGAGAACAAGAGTTATGTGGCGATGCTGGAATCGGATGCGGTCTTCGTCCGCGGATGGCCGAACTTCGTGGAGAACTTCCGGAAGTTCTATCCGGATACCAGCAAATTCCGCTTCATCCACCGGGCGCCGATGCCGCATTTCGCCGGCATTCCTCCCACCTCGGTCTACGGCGGATGGAATCTGATGGTCTCCAAGTTCTCCACCAAGAAGGAGGCAGCCATCGAATTCCTCCGGTTCCTGCAGACTGAGGAAGCGCAGAAGAAGATGTTCGAACTCGGCGGTTACATCCCGGTGAACCGGGCAGTGTATGCGGACACCGCCTATCTCGCCGCCCATCCGGACCTCCGGTTCTACCGTGAACTGGTCGAACGGGGATTCCACCGACCGTCGCTCGAGAACTACACCCAGATCTCGGACATCATCGCTCATTTCGTCCACCGCGCGGTCCGGGGGGAACTGGACCCGGACCGGGCGCTGGAGGAAGCGGCCGATATGATCGCCGCCAACCGCATCCTGCTGAAATAGCATGAAGAACGTCCTCACACGGCTCCGCGAGAACATCGGTCAGTACCGGTTCGAGATACGGCATCTCACGGTGCTGTTCATCATCCTCATCGTCTTCCAGACGATCGTCTCGTTCGTCCACAAGTTCTCCCTGCAGAAGATCCTGGTGAACACGCAGGAATGGTACCAGCAGGACTCGGCCGAGCGTATGGCGAATCTCACCTCCACGTCGCTCGAACTGCTGCTGGAGTCCCGCTCCAAGAACGAACCGCTCAAGGAGAACGAGCGGAACAAGATCATCCAGGACCTCAACATCATCCTCAGTCAGCAGTACCTGCATCAGAATGTGCAGGAGATCTGTCTGCTGGTGGTGATCGATTCCAGCATCGTGGCGATCGACGACGGCCATGTGCTCTATCAGTACATCTTCGATGAGGCGCGGTCCCTGGCACCCTCCTCCTGGAACCATGATGAAGCGATCCGGATGTACGCCTCCATGCTGGAGGAATTCCGTGCCAAGGAACAGATCGTGACGGTGGTGTCGGACCGGCAGACCTTCCATACCTTCGTGCCATTCGTGCCGCGCGGCGAGTTCTCCGGCGCCATGTACATGCGCAATACGCCTGACTTCAGCGTGATCACACGCGAGATGATCTCCACATACGATGAGACCTCCGTGACCTATTCCGCGCTGATCTTCTTCGGTCTGCTGGCGATGTTCTATATCTCCACCTACACGCTGCGGGAACGGAACAAGGCGCAGCAGCTCCTGTTCGAGGAGCAGAAGAAGCATCTGGCGGAGCAGATCAACATCGAGAACGAGCTCCTCTTCACCAAGCGGATCTACCATACGCACCACAAGGCGGAGAAGGTGATGGGGTTCATCAAGGAGGACCTCCGCGCGCTCACCACCGAGAACATCGACGCCATCAAGGTGCGGATCAACAAGTATGCGAACTTCATCGCCCGGGTGATCTATGATATGAAGTGGTACGACCCGCCGGTGCAGACCATCCGGAGCCAGATCTTCCGGACCGATCTGAACAGCGTCCTCTCGTTCCTGGTGGAGCATGTCTTCCAGCGTATCTCGTCCACCGCCGGTACGGTCCGCTTCACTCTGGAACTCGATCCGTCCATGCCGATCGTGAACATCAATGAATACGTGGTGTGGGAGGTGTTCGAGCCGATCATCCAGAACTGCATCGACCATGCCGGTGAGGAATCCGTGACCGTGACGATCCGGACCGAATACCATGCCGAGACCGGGGAGTGCTATGTGCGGATCCTGGACAACGGTAAGGGGATCGAACCGTGGCTGCTGGAGACGAACGAGGAGGGAATGAAACCGATCTTCCTTGAGCATACCTCCACCAAACGGCGGGGGACGGAACACCACTCCGGCTACGGCTGCTATATCGCGTACGAGATCACACGGCAGCGTCTCGGCTGGGACCTGGATGCGGAGAACCTTCCCGGCGGCGGCTGTATGTTCACCTTCAATATCCCGACCATGGTATTATGACCAGTTTCCCCGATACGACCATCAATGTGCTGCTCATCGAGGACGAGGAATTCGACGTCCGCCGCGTCCGGAACACCATCCGGCCGTTCAGCAACACCATCAACATCCGCTCGGTCATCTCCAATGGCCGGAATGCCCTGGAGGCGCTCGCGGCGGAGAAGGATGCCTACGATGTGGTGATCATGGACTTCCAGATCGCCGGCGGCATCATGGGGGAGAACCTCATCCGCGAGATCAAGAAGATCGAGCCGGCGATGCAGATCATCGTGGTCACGAAGATGACGGTCAACATCGCCGATTTCGCCTTCGCCGACAGTCTGATGAAGGCCGGTGCGTACTGGTACTGCACGAAGTATCCGGGCGATATCGACGAGTACATCTACCAGCCGACCGATTTCATCCTCTCCATCATCAATGCCTACAACAAGTCGCTGCTGGAGAAGGAACAGCGAAAGACCGCACGGAAGCTGCTCCGCTCCGTGGAATCGACGCTCGAACAGAAACGGATCGTCGGCACCTCGCCCGTTGCAGAGATGCTCCGCAGCCAGATCGAGAAATGCGCGGCGTCCGATGTGAGCGTCCTCATCTCGGGGTCTTCCGGCACCGGGAAGGAACTGGTCGCGCAGAACATCCATCTGAAGAGCAAGCGGCGGTTCGAGAACTTCGTGGTGATCAACTGCGGCAGCATACCGTCCGAACTGGTGGAGAGCGAACTGTTCGGACACGAGAAGGGAGCATTCACCGGCGCTACATCGTCCAAACCGGGACTGTTCGAAACGGCACATCACGGCACGGTGTTCCTGGACGAGATCGCGGAACTGCCGCTGCCGGCGCAGGTGAAGCTGCTCCGTGTCATCCAGGAACGGGAGATCATCCGCATCGGCAGGACCGAACCGATGAAAGTGGATGTGCGGATCATCGCGGCATCGAACAAGGACCTGGCGCGTGAAGTGGAGCAGAAGACCTTCCGGGAGGACCTCTATTATCGTCTGAATGTGGTGCCGATCCATGTCCCGCAACTGAGTGAACGTCCGGATGATATCCCGATGCTCATCGATCATTTCATGGCGACCTTCAGTGTGGATATGGGGAAGCCGGTCCCGGAGATCACGGACGAGGCCATGTCGCTGCTCTGCCGTTCCCCGTGGCGCGGTAACATCCGGGAGCTCAAGAATGTCGTGCAGAGGATGCTCTTCTTGGGGGACCTGGTGATCGACCGGGAGGCGATCCAGTTCATGCTCGGTGTGACCCCTTCCGGCGAAGCGAAACCCTCCTCATCGGTGCTGGAATTCTCGTCCATGAAGGAGATCCTGCCGCTGCGCCAGCTGGAGCGGATCGTCCGTCAGCGGTATGTCGAGTTCATCCGGTCCAATTCCTCTTCCGATGCCGAAGCAGCGAAGAAGCTTGGGCTGGCACCATCCAATTACCACCGGATGACGAAAGAGCTTGGAATTAAGTGACAACGTCAACGTAATCGCTAACTTGAAATTATCATTGTCATAAGAAAAATCTTATCGAATTGATAATCCTGCAAAACGAGGACCCGGTAATTCTGCGGATTTCGTTGTTTTTTCAATGGTTCCTGACTGGCATACAATGTGCAGTCGCTTAGGTGAATAAATACGGCCACGGCCGAACCTCTCACCAGCACTCAACGTATGTCCGCTCCGCAGACGACCGTAATGTTGACCGCACAAGGGAACAGGCGCGCATGAAGACACCGCTGTTCACCGGATTGCTGCTGGGGGGTATCTTTCATACGGTCGTGCAGGACCGGACGGGGATGTGGGATATCGTGTTGCTGATCGTCTTCACGCTGTTGTTCGTCCTTCCGTTCCTCTACCGCCGCCCGATCACCGCTGCCATCTCCTCGTTCCTTTCAGAACTTCATCCGTTCGGCAGAACATTGTTGGTGCTGCACGGACTCTTCTTTCTGGCAGTGCTGCAGCCGTTCGCGCTGCTCTGGACGGCGGACCTGCTGTTGCCGCATTCCCTGACCGTTTCCCACAGTGTGTTGCTGACCGGCATGACGGTGATCGCCGGTGCGTTCGCGGTGCTGGCACCATCCTCCATGACCAGGATGATCGCACGGTGGAGTGCGGTGGGTGTCACCGGACTCATCCTGATCCTCTCTGTGAACTCGATATTCCTGACCGCACCGCTCCTGCCGCATCCGGTCCGCTTCTTCGGATCCGCCGTGGATGGTGGTGTCGGAGTGAAATTCTTGATGCTGGCCGCTTCGGGTGTGCTGGCATTCTGGCTCGTCTGGATGGAACAGAGTGCGATGGATGAACAGAAGGAGGCGCGATTTCCCATGGAGCCGGCCGCAGCTCTTCTGGTGATTCTTCTCGCGACCGCAGTCACCATGCTTCCGATCGGCGGTGACCGACCCGTGCAGTTACCGCTGCTGCAGGAGATGTCGAATGTCCTGACTGGGCTGATGGTGGCCGGTACGGCAGGTCTTTTTTCCGGTACGGTCTCTGCTGCCGGACGGATGGTGTCGGAACACGTGTATCCGCAGTTCGACCGGACGGTCGCTGCGGACAAACAGCAGTTGGCAGGGAAATTATCGGTGGTGTTCTCTGTGGTGGTCTCCGTGTTGCTGATCCCGGTCATCAGGACAATGTCGGTCGATCAACCGGAACAGTATATCGCTGCCCTCGCTGCTTTCGTGGCGCCGGTCGTGGCGGCATTCCTTCTCTTTGTCGTGGTACGGAAGCGTCAACCGTTCGTGCTCGCCGTGAGCATGATGCTCGGCGGTCTGGCGGTGCTTCCGGCGTTCATCGTATCCCTGCTCACCGCGGGGAACGGCGGGGCAGGCTTGTTCCTGCTCTCGGTGCGTGGTGCGGTGGTGACCGCCGTGAGTTATGCGGTCCTGGGAGTCTTGAAAGAATTCGTTGTTGTACAGCGGCTGCTCTCGTTGTTGCGTCAATCCTGACGCGGGCCGCTCCGTGGTGTTGCTCTTGTGTCACGGCACGTTCTCTAATCCATATCATCCAACATAATAGGAGGTACCTACATGCGAAGGATACAATACATGCTGTTCGCGCTCTCCTGTTCGATCGTGTTTGCGTTCGGACAGGTGGTATCGATCGACAAGTTCGATCATGCGCGGCCGGATACAGTGTTGAAAACGGGTCTCGAAGCACCGTCCGTGATCACACTGACGAACAACGCCGCCGATAAAGCGGAAGGGACCGCGTCCATGGCCGTGAAGGCCGTGCTGGCAAGCAAGCACTCCTGGGGCACCTACGCCGAATTCGGCGCTGATGCACCGGCAGGTCAGTACTTCAACTGGAGCTCCAGCGAATCGCTGAGCGTCTGGATCAAAGTGAAGACCGCTCCGGCAAAACCGGAGAACATCTCGTTCCGTTTCCAGTTCACCGATCAGCCCTCCGCGGGCGATCCGGTGGAGTTCTGGGATTATGAGAACAAGACGATCCTGGACAAAGTGAATTCCGGCTGGGTGAACCTGCGCGTATCGCTGCGCGAGCGCACCTCCACCGGCGGCGAGGACCCGGATTCCACCGGCTTCATCCTTCCCCCGACCAGCTGGGGTCTCTCCCAGAACAACAAGAAGTTCGATCTGGACAAACTCGTCACCTGGAGGTTGGTCATCGTCTCCGCCACGATCGATGCTGATTCGATCGAAGTGGCGTTCGACGGTTTCGAGCGCTTCGGTACGAAGGCTGTTCCGGTCCTCTTCTTCAACGGTATCGGCTTCAATGCACCGGTCTCCGGTGATGCATGGGCATGGGGCAATTCCAGCGTCAGCATCGAGAATGGTGCCGGCCTGACCGCAAACCAGAATGCCGTGAAATGGGTCCAGGGCACCAACCCCTCCTGGGGCGGTGACTCCGGCTATACCGGCTGGGGCGTGAACCTCGATCCCACCAACATGGTCGGCGCATTCGCGAAAGATTCGATCAAGTTCTGGATGAAAGCTGCACCGGAAGCGACCACCAACCAGGATTCGATCCGCGTGCAGCTGGAAGGCGACGGTACGTGGAAGAAATACGCTATCGCACTGAAGGATCTCGTGTATCAGGACAATACGGGACACATGGATTCGACAAAGGTCAATGTGCTCGGCTTCATGGCCCAGAAATCCGGTAAAGCAGGACGGACGATCTACATGTCCAATATCTGGACCGGCAATCCGGTGTTCGATGTGATCCCGCCGGCAGCGCCGACCTCCGTGGCCGGTGTCTCGGGTGCGTTCACGAACATCATCACCTGGACCGATGTCCCGGGTGAAGCAGAAGCGAAATACAACGTCTACTTCAGCGAGACCACCTTCAGCGATCCGAAGGATTCCACCGTTGAGGACCTGCCGCCGTACAACCTTGCTCCGCTCACCGGCGCTGCCACGCACGTGCTGCGTGCCCCGCTCACCGATCAGAGCATCGGCTACTACTATGGTGTGAATGCGAAGGACGGTGCCAGCAACATCGGACCGATGGCGCTGAGCGCCAAAGTGACCACCACCGCCAAAGGCGTTCCGGTGATCAACAACGGTATGCCGACCAACTATGCAACGGATGCCGTGCTGACCGAGTGGACCGCTGCGAACATCAAACCGTTCGCCATCAGCAAGACCCCTGCAACGGGTGAAGGCCATGTGGTGACCGGCGGTGTGGTGGACAACGATGCCGACCTGCTCGTGAAATCGTACATCGCCATGGATGCCAACAACCTGTATGTGGCGTTCGACGTGGTGGACGATATCGTCAGCACCGACTCGCTGCTCAACCTGCAGGCGAGCTATGCAGTGGACTGCCCGGATCTCTTCATCGGTCTCTATGACTGGAGAGGCAAGCGCCACAACGGATACACCCGCGGCGCGAAACCGGAGTACCATCTGCGGTTCTCCAAATACGGTCTGATCCTCGACAACCCGGGCAACTTCAAGACGCTGCTCAATCCCGGCGTGAACTACTCCTGGAAGAAGAAAGCGCTGACCCCCGGTTACATCATCGAAGCGAAGATCCCGTTCCAGCTGTTCGCGGATTCCTCCGCCGGCGATGTGAAGTACACGCCGAAACTCGGACATCGTATCGCGATGGACTTCTCGGTGAACGACAATGACGGCAAGACCTTCAACCCGGGCGAACCGTGGAATGCACGCGACGGTATCCTCTGCTACAGCCAGTTCAACGACGATAACTCGTGGCAGGATATGTGGCGCTGGAGCCACACCTGGGTCGGTGCACAGTGGAAACCCAACAGCGTCCGTCAGGACGGTTCGGTCGCGACCTCGTTCGAGCTGTCGCAGAACTTCCCGAACCCCTTCAACCCGACCACCAGCATCCGGTACAGCGTCCCCGTCTCCGGTATGGTGACGATGAAGATCTATGACGTGCTGGGCCGCGCTGTGATGACGGTCGTGAACCAGCATCAGGAGGTCGGCTCCTACACCGTGAACCTGAACGGTGCGGACCTCGCCTCGGGCATCTACGTCTACAAGATCGAAGCCGGTTCCTTCACTGCTTCGAAGAAGATGATGCTCATCAAGTAACACATCGCTCCACGAACTCCCTTGCTGCGGTCGCCGCTTCCGGCGGCGACCGCAGTTCATATGATGACAGCGGGCGGCGGGGAACGGCCGATCGTCCAGTACAAGCAGCACCGCAGTGCTGTGTGTACCGAACGAACCCGAGAACCCTTTTTCCGATGATCATCCACTAACTGACCCTTTTATGAAGATCCTGACCACCACCATCCAACCACTCCGCAGGGCGCTCGTCCTGCTCCTCCTTCCGGTGCTTCTCTTCTCCGGACAGACCGGCAAACTCGTCGGCAAAGTGACGGACAAGAAGACCGGCGAACCGGTCATCGGTGTCTCCGTCATGCTGCAGGGGACGAAACTCGGTGCCTCCTCCGATTTCGAAGGGGAGTACATCATCAGCAACATCCCCCCGGGCACCTATACCGTGTCCGTCACCAGTCTGGGGTACAAGACCTCCACCATCCGCAACGTGATCGTGAAGATCGACCTGACCACCACCATCGATGTGAAGGTGGAGGAATCGGTCGTGGAAGGGGATGAGGTCGTTATCGTTGCAGAACGGCAGCTGGTCCAGAAAGACCTCACCTCCACCTCCGTGACCGTCTCGGCGGATGAGATGAAAGTGATGCCGGTCGAGAACCTGTCGCAGGTGATCAACCTCCAGGCCGGTGTGGTCGGCGGACATTTCCGCGGCGGCCGCACGGGCGAGGTCGCCTATCTGGTCGACGGTATCCCGGTGAACAATCCGATCAACGGCGGCGCCGGTATGGTGCCGGAGAACTCCTCCGTGCGCGAGATGGAAGTGATCAGCGGTACGTTCAATGCGGAATACGGACAGGCAATGTCCGGTATTGTCAATATCGTTACGCAGGACGGCGCTTCGGAACTGCACGGCTCCGTCGGCGTCTATTTTGGTGACCATGTGACGAACCATACGGACGTCTTCAAGCATGCCGACCATCTGAAACTCTTCGCCACACAGAATTACTCCTTCAGCCTCAGCGGCCCGGTGGACCTGGTGGACGGTCTGTCGTTCTTCATCACCGGCCGCAAGCAGGATGAGGAAGGGTACCTGTACGGCAAGCGCATCTATAATATCACCGATGACCGCCGCGTGGTGCTGGTCCTTCCGGACAACACCGAGATCTTCTTCGACCGGAACACCGGCAACGGCGCTTATGTATCCATGAACCCGTACCACCGCTATTCGGGCAATGCGAAACTGAGCCAGTCGATCGGTGATTTCAAACTGAGCTACAGTGCATTCTACGAGAAAGCGAACTGGAAGGGGTACGATCACGCGTATGCACAGGCACCGGACGGCATCATGAACCATTACAGCGAGAACTGGATGCAGAATTTCCAGATCAACCATGTGATCGGTGCGAACACCTTCCAGGCACTGAAGTTCTCCGCCAACCGGTTCACCGGGAAGGGATACCTGTATGAGAACCCGTACGATCCCCGCTATGTGAGTCCGTATCAGGGTGAACCCGAAACGCCCAACACCTTCCGTGCGGGCGGCAATCAGGGCGGCCGCTACGAGAACAAGGCCACCACGCTTGTTGCGCAGTGGACCTTCGCGTCGCAGCTGACCAAAGAGCACAAGATCGCGATGGGTGTGGAAGGCCGGACGCATGACCTGTATGACCACGGCACCGGCCTCTCCAGCGTCATCTCGCTGACCGATACGGTCTACGTGCCGCGCTATCCGACCCTCGGCACCATCGGCAATCAGTCCTACAGCAAACAGCCGTACGAGATGTCCGCCTACATCCAGGATAAGATGGAGTACGGCATCATGATCATCAACGCCGGTCTCCGGTTCGATTACTTCAATCCCAACGCCCAGCTGCTGGCCGACCTGAAGAACCCGACCCGGAACCATCTGTTCGATTCCGTGTTCGGCGTTGCCGGCACGATGGTCGATGCCAAGGAGAAGATCCAGGTGAGCCCCCGTCTCGGTGTGTCATTCCCGATCACGGACAAGGGGATCATCCACTTCTCCTACGGTCATTTCTTCCAGATCCCGTCGTTCGGCAATCTCTACACGAACTCCGACTACCTGGTGGAGCAGAGCACCCGGCTGCAGAACTACACCGGCAATCCGGACCTCGATGCACAGCGCACGGTGATGTACGAACTCGGTGTGCAGCAGGAGCTCTTCACGAACATCGGTATCGACTTCACGGTCTACTACCGCGATATCCGCAACCTGCTCGGCACGGAGATCATCGAGACGCATGAAGGGTTCAAATATGCCCGCTATGTGAACCGCGACTATGGCAACGTGCGCGGATTCATCTTCTCGATGGAGAAGCGGTATTCGGATTACTACAGCATGCGTGCGGACTACACCTATCAGATCGCGGAAGGGAATGCCTCGGACCCGCTCTCCGTCTTCTATAACAACCAGTCCGATCCGCCGCTTGCCACCAATAAGAAAGTGGTGCCGCTCGACTGGGACCAGCGCTCCACGCTGAACATCACCCTGAACGTGGGTGAGATGGGGAATTGGATGACCGGTCTCATCTTCGGATACGGCAACGGCTTCCCGTACACCGAGAACATCCGTGTGAGCAACGGTCTGCGGTTCGAGAACGGCGG
>JABWAK010000266.1 GCA_013361065.1 Bacteroidota bacterium | reverse complement strand
ATGAAACGACAGCGCGATCACTGCATCGTTGCCGAGGTCACGCCTGCGCCAATTCACGAACGCCGACGCCTCGACGACGGCCGAATATATCTCGGGACAGCGAGACGCAAAACCGTCGACGAAGGCGAGTTCCAGCACCACGACACCGCCGCCGGTGGACGCGATGGCATAGTGACCGTTGGGAAGTTCGAGAGCGCGGTAGAGACGGAACTTGCGGAAGATCTCGTCCGCCTCGGTGCGCATACGGACCGCCCGGCGTCCGTCATACAGATGCCATCCGCGTTCTTCCATGATGAGCCACCGCTTCGCATCGTAGCGGATGATGAGGTTCACTTCCGTGTCCTTGAATGCAGCGCCGTCCGGAAGCAGTGCGAGCGAATCTCCGATCACTTCACAGAGACCGATGTCAGGCTGATCCACCAGCAGCCGTCCATCCACATAATGCAGCATGTTGAAGCTGGATCTCGCCGGCAGGACCCGCAGTCTTCCCCCGGCATAGCGGAAGATGAAGTTCTCGGATGAGAAGACGACCTCGTTCGGAAGGACGAAGATGCACCAGATATCGCGGAACTGGATGGTGGTATCCGGAAGTGCAGGACGAAGGGAAACGAACCGTAGTGTACCGGTGCTGTCCGCGCGGAGGTACCCGAGGTCGTTGATGCCGCCGACGTAGATCCGTCCTGATGAATCGATGGCCAACGCATTGGCGTAACGGTCTCCATCCACCGGGATGAGATTCCAAGCAGCACCATCGAACTCCAGAACGCCGTTCTGATTGGCGAAGTACATCACTCCGCGCCGGTCCTGCACGGCGGCCCAGTTATCCTCTGCTGCACGATAATCACGCGGCGAGAAGTTGGTGATGAATGGGATCCCTTCCTGCTGAGCGGCTGCGAGACCGGTGCCGGCCAGGATCAGGAAGGTAAAAGAACGAAATGAACGAAGCAGTCTATCCCCCGATTTGAATGAGGGGAATAATAATCATTTTTCCGGAAAAGGGGAAACGATGAAGTGTCGGCGGGTGTGTCAAAAGGAAAGTTCACCGGAGCGGATGAAAGCATGTTCCAATACAGCGCATGGGATCGTTCGGAATGCGTGCTGCGGGCATCACCGGGATACGAACAGAAACGATGAACGGAGAAACCAAACTCACCCGTCGCAACGGCGTACGGAGACCGTCAATTCGAGATTTTCTTCACGAGTTCGTCGAACATTTTCGGGAGGTCCCGCAACGGATACTTCGTATGGACGGACGGGACGGTTGCCGGGACGAAATCGACCATTCCCACCAGCATTTCGACGTCGAATTCACCCAACGATTCGTCCAGCAGCAGGAATCCGATATGTCCATGCAGCTCCCTGTCATAATGCATTGTGGCGCCGAAATACAGCGTGATGTCGACCATGTGATCGTTCGGCGTCATAGTGAACATGACATCCTTGGGGTCCACAGTGAATGGTCCGATCTGCACGGAAGAGATGTCCGTTCTGCGCGGTCTGAACGGTGTGACGGTCCATAGATCCAGCGGCGGAGCGGCGGAGGCGAGAGAGAGCACTGCCGGGAATGCATCCTTGATCCCTCCTGCGCTGATGACGAATTCCCGTTTGCCATCCGTGACCGGTCCGAATTCAAACCGCAGATGGCCGTCCACCCTTGCCATGGTCGCCGCAAGCTCGCGGAAGACTGTTTCCTGATCCTTTTCAAAGTGGAACAATGAGCGTTGGTTGCGCAGGAACCAATCCCAAAATTTCTGTTCGGGCCGTTTCGTCTGAAACAGTGAGAAGGACATGGATGCTCTCCACGATATGGTCGGATGATCTGCCGCCGGTATCGACGTGCCGGTCCGCTAATACGCTCGGGCACATCGACCCGACGATGACCGATCAGTGAAACACGTCAGCGCAAATATAATCGGCGGGAGGAGAGTTTTCAATTCAAATCGATTGCAGGCCTTGAA
Organism: Bacteroidota bacterium; assembly: GCA_013361065.1. GTDB lineage: Bacteria > Bacteroidota > Ignavibacteria > UBA10030 > UBA8401 > UBA8401. Next base: position 490 of record JABWAK010000266.1, on the reverse strand, counting down.
TGACAATGGATTTTTGCAACCAGTGATGGCATGACTTAAGTGATGCCATCAGTTTCAAAAACTGTTCCAAAGTCTTTTTGTTTCTCACTATCCATCGCGAGCAGTATTGGACATTCACTTCGTTCCGCTTACCGGACCATTGAGAATCAATGGATCGGCGGTCATACAACAGATCGGCGCCCTCTCTGCTTGTGCAAAGGGGCGCCGGGCGGAGAGGAACTGTTGGATCGATATTCCTGATTACTTCAACAGCAGCATTCGTTTGATCTGTGTGCGGCCGGAGGATGATAACCGCGCTACATAGACGCCGCTCGAAAGATCCGACGCATCGAACGTCCGCAGATGATACACCCCTGACTCCAACTGTTCATTGACAATGGTTCTCACTTGCTTCCCAAGGACATCATAGATGATCAATGTTGTCATGCCTGACCCTTCAAGCGTGAATCCGATCGTCGTGGTTGGATTGAACGGGTTCGGATAGTTCTGC
>JABWAK010000091.1 GCA_013361065.1 Bacteroidota bacterium | reverse complement strand
ATCATAACTCCTCACACCGAACTCATCGATCAGCAGCAGGTACGCCACGGCGATGATGAGTGACAGAACCAGGATCAATGCGAAATTATAGAGGAGTTTGCCGATGTAGACCGCATTCGCATTCACCAACAAGCGGAGCGTCAGCGAGGTGCCCCGTTCTTCCTCTGCCACGAACGTGCGGGAAAGGCCGGACATCGCACTGAAAAAGATGACGATCCATAATGTGCCGGAGAGGACGTCGCTGGAAGGGGATTCCTGTCCGATAGAGAACAGGATGATAGAGAGTGTCGTCACTACGAACATCAGCAGCGCATTGAGCGCATACCGCGTGCGGAATTCCGAGACGAACTCCTTCACGAAGATGTGGTACGATGTGAGTGCGATCATGGGTGTAAAATACGATAAAAATGTCTGTTGTTCAACGGCTGCCCGGACGGACATCCTCGATGTTATAGACCGTATCGGCAAACTGAAGGTCCTCGGCGTCATTCGTTGCAAACATCAGGATGCCGTGCTTCTTCTGGATTTCCATGAACTTCCGCACGGCGTCGATCCCATAGCGGTCGAGATTGGACGAGGGTTCATCCAGCACCAGCAGCGCCGGTTCATGCAGCAGCGCCGCACAATACTTGAGCCGCTGTTTCATCCCGGACGAATAGTAGCGCGCCTCTTTTCTGCGGTGATCGTAGATGCCGAATTCCTTCAGCAACATGTCACTCCGTTCCATCCATCCCTTCCCCAATCCCCTTACTTTTGCGATGAAGGCGAGGTTCTCCTCCGCCGTGAACTCCTCATACATGTTCAGGTACGGAGAAACGAGACCAATGTGCGGATAATAGTCCGGATACGGCACCACAGCACCATCCACCGTGAATTCGACCGTTCCTCTGGTCGGTGTCAGCACACCGCACAGGATCTTTACCAGTGTTGACTTCCCGGAACCGTTTTTTCCCGTTATTGCAAAAGCGGTCCCCTCGCCGAGCGAAAATGAGATCCGATCGAGGATCACGCGGCGATTGTAGAGCTTTGCAATATTATCGGACTTGAAAGTCAACTTTTTCATCGAATTACCGCGAATTTCCCTTTGACAACGGTAGAGCCTTGTGACAGGATGAACATATACACGCCGGACGATGCCAGCGCACCCCGTTCATCCCTTCCCTTCCATTCTGCATATTGTATGCCAGAAAAGGACGTGATGGTCGCTTTTCCCTGATAGACGACATCCTGCGTCACCAGCGACAGAATGGTAAGGTCGATGGATGTCGGATCGGCGAATGCACCGATATCCATCAGCAGCGATGACGCCGCAGGGTCGAGAGGCACCGGGAATGCAGCCACGCCGGCAGGACGGACAAGTCCGCCTTTCCCGAGAGCGTGATACTTCCAGCTGGCGGCATCGGAGGCAGTGAATTTCAAATGCAGCGACGGAGCGATGATGGTGGAACCGGATAGTGCCACCGGAGACCATTCCAGAAGATAGGCGTGCGGGATATCCTTACCGCTGATGGCATCATCGCCGTTCGAATAGGTGATGATCACATCGGCAGTATCTTTCACCGCACCGGGGGCGATCGCGCGCTGGAACTGCATGGTGAAATTCCCGGAGGAGCCTTGAATGGAGACCGATGAGCCGACAAGCGATGTCACGGACTGACTCTTCACGAGCGGATAGTACGCCGCATCGGTGAAGTACTTCGCAGAGTCGCTCCGGTGATTGGTATAGTAGCACCACAGGGCGAATTCGGAGAATTCCCGTTCCAATGACGAACCGCGTGCATTCAGGACATGCTGCAGCGAGCGGGCAGGACGATACGTTCGTACCTCCTCCCAGATGGAGCCCATGATGGCCGGGTCATACTTCTCCATGAGGTACTTTCCGAACACCGCACGTTCATATCCGGTCCGTGCTGTCTGGATGAACAACGGCCAGTTCAGGGTGTTGTTGAAATAGGTCTTGATGTACTGCAGATAGTCGCGGATGCCCGGGTAGACGGTCGATTCCAGCGCCGTGGAACTGAGTTCATAGAAATAGAAATCATCGAACCAGGCGCCGGAGGTGCTCACCTGCACCAGATGATGGAACTCATGCGCTGCTGTCACCCGCAGTGCATTCATGCCGACGGTGTAATACCCTGCACTATAATCATTGTCGATGTTCACGAAGCAGGCATACTGAGGATTGGTCTTGCCGGGCGTCAGGTTCGTCTCATCGAACTCGATGTAACCATACTCGTTGGTGGAGAGTCCCCAGATATAGATATCATACTCATTCCCACCGCCTGCGCCTGCATCGGCTGCCGGCGCCTTGAACCCGTACTGCTCCACTTCGATGCCGTACACCTGATCGAAGATCGCAAGCACCGAATCGGCATACTGATGATAGGTGCCGGCGATCCGCACACCGTTCGCATTGACCAATGCTGGGGCATGCACATCCACCGTATCATAATGGACGCGGAAGAGTCCGCGCGGCGACAATTTGCTCGTCTGCCGTTCCGGCCGGACGATGACAACGGGAGCGTCCGGCATTCCGGTGCGTGCCTTCATCCGTTCGAAGGTCCGCCACGTGCCGCACTTCCCCTGCTGCGCAGAGAGCAGCGACGGGAGCAGCATGCAGACCATGATCAGCAGGTAATATGTCGTCCTGTTAGCGCCGGCCATATTCCACCGTGATGCTCACTCCTCCGGGATCGGTATAGACAAGGTCCGCGGCACCATCCCCGTTGAAATCCCCCCACCGGAAGACCGAAGTACCCGGCAGCACGGCAACGGTCCTGCCCCGTTCGAACCGGCCGTTACCTTTCCCGCGGTGGACGGTCAGCGAACCATCCTCCCTGTTCAGATGCACGATATCCATGATCCCGTCGTTCTCCACATCGTACACCTGCAGCTGTTCCGGTGCATTCACGGTGATGCTGTCGATGATCCGTTCGAACGGACCGAACATCGCATCACCGATGCCGAGCGCCAGACGGAGCGACTGCTCCGGCGCGGAGTACAGCAGGCAATCCTTCCGCTGATCACCGTTGAAATCCTCCACCATCACCAGGGCACGACGGAGCTGCGAATCGGCCACGGCATAGGAGAAGACCTTCCCTTTGAATTCACCGGTGGAATCATTCATCGTCACACCGAGACTCGATGCCTTCGTCCCGCCGCCGGCGGTCACATACAGCAGATCGGTCTTCCCGTCATAATTCAGATCGTTGATGGTGGAATACGCGATGCGGGACGGGACCAGCGGAACGAGGCTCTTTGCCAGGAAACGGGTCCCTTTCACCTGCTGATAGAAGACGATGGCGTTCGGCGCGGTGGACATGAAGGCGTAGAGCGATATCCCTTTCTGCATGTAGGAGACATCGGGGAGAACGTTCACCGGCCGCTCGGGCAGCGCGATGGAGAACTGTTCCACATCCCCCACGAGCGAGGCGAGGGTATCCTGCTCTCGGCGCAATCCGTACAATGCCACGCGCGGGTCCTCCCGATGCGCGGTGTACAAGGTCAGTCCGGAATCGGAACGGGCGTAGAGCGACACGGAGACCGGCCGCTCCGGCGTCTCGACCGTGAGCTGTCCTCCGAACGAAGTGCCGTTCGATGCCAGGATGGAGACGGTGGAGGAACCTTCGTTGCTCACCACGATGTCATCGAGACCATCGGAGGTGATATCGCCGACATAGAGATTGGAGGGCGACGCACCGACCGCGAGCGTGCGGCGGGGAGCTGCTTCCTCCCGTGCATTACCTGCATTCCAGAGCACCGTGTAGCGTCCCTCCCCTGCGGCAATGATCACAGCGTCGTTCCTGTTGTCATAGTTCATATCGGTGATGACCACATCCGGGCGCTCGGCGCCGGTACCGTAGACGATCTCATCATAGAACGTCCCGTCCCCGCGGTTGATGAGAAGTGCGGCGGTCCGCTGTGCATTGTCGAACACCAGCAGGTCCTTCCGGACCGAGGTGAATGCCCCTGCCGTGATGCGGTAGGACAAGGCGGAGAGCGGTGTGATCTGTGCGAATGAGAAATTCCCGAGTCCGTCGCCGTGCAGCACCTGGACCGTACCGTTCTGCAGCGACAGGACCGCCACGTCGGTGATGTTGTCCCCGGTGAGATCGGTGAAGAGGGTGCGGACCGTATCCTGGGCGAATGAGAGGACGGTCTGTTCGGAGAACTTGAGCTTGCCGAGTCCCAGATGGATGGTGGTCTCATTCGTGAGCCAGTTATGCAGCGCCACATCGGGAACAGCGTCACCGTTCAGTGCAATGAGGGAACAGTCGCTCACCGGGATGTTCTCGAAGAGCGTCCGCTGCGGCAGGAACCGTCCTCCCTGCCTTCCCTGAAGGATGCTGAGACCGGAAGAGAGTTTACCGTAACTGATGATGTCCGGGATCCGGTCGCCGGTGATGTCGCCGATGAGCGCACGTTCGGGATAGAAATTCACCGGGTAGGTACTGGAGACGTACGCCGAATCCGAACGGCGGCTCATCAGCACTTCGACGCTGTTCTGGTCCCGGTGAACGATCACCACATCATCCAGTCCGTCATTGTTGAGGTCACCGGCGGTCAGGTCGGTGACATTCTGCGTCCGCGCCAGGGTACGCACATTGTTCCATTGGCCGGTGCCGTCGTTCCGCAGCAGCACCACGGCGTTGGAATCGGTGCGGTAGCCCAGCAGTCCGCCGGCCGGCGAGGCATGGACCGGTACGGGGAACCGGATCTCCGCCGGCATGGAGAACGAAGAGCGGGTATTGAGCGAATTAAGCGTACGGAGTTGTGCGGACAGTTCGGCGGCCGAAAGGACGGAGAGTACCAACATGAGGATGCTGGAGCGATGCATGGAACGAACTTCCCCCGGATTCAGCATTCACACGGCCGCGGTCATTGGAGTAATTTCTTGCGGCGCGCCAGCCGCAGCTCGCGGCGGTGGAGGGCATCATCGAAACGGCGCTGCTCCTCCTCCGACGCACAGGACACCTGTGCCACCTGTACCGGTGTGCGGTCGGCATCGAGCGCCACGAATGTCAGATATGCGGTGTTGGCATGCTTGATGGTGCCGGTGAGCATGTTCTCCGAGAGCACCTTCACACCAACCTCCATGGAGGTGCGGAAGACCCGGTTGACCGACGCGAGCAGGGTGACCACCTCTCCCAGTTTTATGGGATGCAGGAAGTTCAGATCGTCCACCGATGCGGTCACACAGACATGTTTGGAATGACGGGCAGCCGCAATGGCGGCCACCAGATCGATCCAGTGCATCAATTGACCGCCGAGCAGGTTGCCCAGCTGGTTGGTATCGTTCGGCAGCACCAGTTGCGTCATGCTGGCCTGATGCGGCAGGAGCGGGAGTTCGTTGTTCATTCGGTGAGTGTGGTTTGTCGGAGGCGCTGGTCCTCCTCGTATTCGGCCTTGTCCTCGGTGATCTTCTTCTCCAGCTCGGCGATCTCCGGAGTCAGGTCCGTTCCCGGATGCTTCGTGCGCAGTTCCTGGATCGTCTGCACGGCGCCGCTGAAATCCTTCCGTTCATTCTGGCTCCGTGCCTTCCAAAGCATTCCATCGTCTGCGAACGGAGAATCGTGATACTCCTGGATGAGCTTGTCGAAATAGGCGATGGCGGCGCGGTAGTATTCCATCCGATAGTAGAGCAGTCCGCCGTCGAACATCTTTTGCGCCAGCTTCAGCGTGAGCTCCGAGATCTTCCGTTCCGCGTCCGCCACCATGGAATCCTTCGGCGAGAACTCGATGTAGGTCTGGAAATTGTCGAGCGCCAGACGGGAGTACTTCTGGTCCAGCTGCGGTTTCGGGGAGAGCTGATAGTACGCTTCGGCGCGCATGTAGCGCGCGAGATTGGTGAACGGACTGCCGGGCATCAGGCGCACGAGGTTGTCGTACTCCGCCGACGCGAGGATGTACTCGCCGCGGCGGTAGCGGCACTCGGCGAGATAGAACTGCGCTTCGTCCGCATACTCGCTCCCCTGGAACTGCACTGTGATGATCTTGAACTCCTCCGCCGCCTGCAGGTAACTTTCATCATCGAAGAGCGCCTTCGCTTTTTGGTAGCGCTCCTCCACCGGCAAGGTGACGGTCGCTTCGGTGGATGCACAAGAGACAATGAACATTGCTGTCAGAACGACAAGGATCGATTTCACCGCATTCTTCACTGGAACTTCCAATACTGTTGTATGTCGATGTTGGATAATTGCTGCGTCCGACGGAGGAGTTTCAGGGATTCCGTACTGTCGGTCAGCCGTGTGGTCTGCATGGACACGTTCACCGGGATGAACCGGTCGATCGCCATGTGTGTACTGTCCCCTTCCTTCCGAAAGAGGAACTTGATGCCGTAACTCCGCTGCGTCCAATAATGCTGCGGCTGGTAGAACACGAAATTCCCGAGGGAATGGACGATGATGCTCCGGCCGCGCTGCTGCACACCGAACGTCACGTGCGGATGATGACCCAGGAAGAGGTCGACACCGTTCCGGACCGACCACTCCGCGAACCGCTGCACCTGGTCCGCCGGTCTGTCCGTGTATTCCACTCCGCCGTGGTAACTCAGAATGACGATATCGACGGAATCACGCACCAGAGCGATCTGTTCGGTCAGTTTCGCACTGTCCGGCACCGCCACATGGTCCCGCCACCCCTTGAATGTCATGTTCACGAACGCTGATACTGCAAAGATAGCAAATTTTATGTTGTTTTTCTCATATATCAGCGGCCAGTAGAGGTTTTCTTTCACTTTAGACGTCCCAATGAACGGAATGTTCGCCTCTGTGAGCCGGTCCACCGTCTCTTTGAGGGCGTCGATCCCATAGTCCACCGCATGGTTGTTGGCCGTGGAGACGATATCGATACCGGAGGCCTTCAACGTGGTGATCGCTTCCGGCGGTGCAGTGAAAATGAGGTTATAGACTGGATGTCCGGTCTCCCCTTTCTGATCCGAGACCTGACATTCCAGATTGGCGAAGACGATATCGGCAGAATCATCTCGGATGGCATACTTACGGAACGGGAAATGGACATCGGTCTTCAGGATACGCTGACCGACCGTCCTGCCGAGGTTCACATCGCCGAACGCGAGAAAGGTGACGGTCGAGACCGCAGGACGGACCTCTTCCGTCACCGCCGGCTCCCGCGGCTCCGGCGGCGTCCGCATGGCACGGACGATGATGAGCAGGATGAGCAGCAGTGTAACAGTGATGATTCCGGCAGCGGCCTTGTAGACGGATGGGTTCACGGATACTTTCGGAGGATCAGCTGCGGATGGTGAAGAAGAGATAGACGGCGACACCGGCGGCGACCGTGACGATCGCCGGTTCGATGAGCGTCTCGAACCATGACCGTTCCGGCATGACAATAGAAGTGAGCGGCGGAGCGAATTCTGAGAGTGCCGCGATGCTGTTCACTTCCACCGTGTCCGTGACCGAGGCTGTGAATTCACGCGTCCACCCTTCCGCTCCCTGTTGCAGCGGAACGGCAGTGAACATCACGGACAACCGGGCGGTCCTGACGGTCAGTTCGGGACCGAAGAACGAACCGGAGAACGGATCCGCATGGTGTACGGATGCGTCGCGCACCGTCATGGTGAGTTCCAAAGCGGGAGCAGCGGAACGGTCCACGATCCGGACCCCGGCAGCGGAGAGTCCCTGCAGGAGGATCGTATGATAGGAACGGTCAAGGGAATCGGCCGGTGCGGCAGAGGATGAAACGGTCTGACCGGTGAGCAGACGGGTAGCGCCTGCGGCAACGGAGTCGGTGAGGCGGTACATCACCGCACGGAGTGCGGCGGGTTGCGGAAGGTCAGCGGCGGTACAGAGCGACACGAAGAGCAAGCCGATCGGTATGTACCGCCGCATTCCGTCCATTATGCGTAGATCCCGCGGATCTTCAGGGTCTTCGCGACCTTATCGATCGCCACGATGTAGGCGCCGATACGGAGCGAGACCTTGTGCTTCGCTGCGGTCTCGTACACGTTGTCGAAGGAGGCCTTCATCATCCGCTCGAGGCGGCGATTCACGCGGTCCAGCGACCAGAAGTATCCGACGCGGTCCTGCACCCATTCGAAGTACGACACGGTCACGCCGCCGGCGTTCGCCAGGATGTCCGGGATGACGATGATGCCGCGGTCGTTCAGGATCGGATCCGCTTTCGCGGTGGTCGGACCGTTCGCGCCTTCGGAGATGATCTTCGCTTTGATCTTGCCGGCGTTCTTCGGTGTGATCTGGTCCTCTTTCGCTGCCGGGATCAGCACATCGCAGTCGAGTTCGAGCAGTTCGCCCTGCGTGATCTTGTCCGCACCGTCGAATCCGCCGAGGGTCTTGTTCTTCGCGACATGTTCGAGCGCCTTCTCGATGTCGATACCGCGTTTGTTGAAGTAGCCGCCGGTCACATCAGAGATACCGACCACCTTGCAGCCCTGCATCTTCATCAACTGGGCGGAGATAGAACCGACGTTGCCGAAGCCCTGCACCACCACGGTGGTATCCTTCGGTTTCAGTCCGAGTTTCTCCATGGCACCGAGGGTCACGATCATCACACCGCGGCCGGTCGCTTCACGGCGTCCGAGCGAACCGCCGATGAGCAGCGGCTTGCCGGTCACGACACCGCTGACCGTCTTGCGCATGTGCATGGAATACGTGTCCATGAGCCATGCCATCGTCTGTTCGTTGGTCCCCATATCCGGCGCCGGGATGTCCTTGTCATCGCCGAACACTTCCATCATGTTCGCGGTGTAGCGGCGGGTGATCTTCTCCAGCTCCACCTGCGTCAGTTTCGTGGGGTCGCATTTCACTCCCCCTTTGGCGCCGCCGAACGGTACGTTCAGCAGAGCGCACTTCCATGTCATCCACGCTGCGAGTGCTTTCACTTCGTCGATGTTCACATCGGGTGCGTAGCGGATACCGCCTTTGGAGGGTCCGAGGATATCGTTGTGCACCACACGATGTCCTTCGAAGATCTCCACCTGACCATTGTCCATCTGGATGGGAATGGAGACGGTGACCTGCTTGACGGGTGTCTTGAGGTACTCATACACGCCCTTTTCAAGCTGCAGGATCTCTGCGGCTTTGTCAAAGCGCTGCATCATGGATTCGAATGGGTTGTCCTGATCGAGGACCGGACCCGGTTCTTTATATTCCGTTGTCATACAATTGCCCCGTTATTTGGTTGATTGGTTGCAGAAAGTACTCACTTCGTGGAACGTTTCAAAGCATTTTTTAGCTGTTGGATGGTGAATTCCGGTGCATCATCGAGGAAATGACGCGAAAATCTGCGCGCCCGGCGGAGTTCCTGCGGGTCGATCTCCCCGATGATCATATCCTCCTTGAACAAGGCGGCCGTCACGATGGTATCGCCGGACGGACCGACGATCTGCGAGCCGCCCCAGAAATTCACGCCGTCCTCCACACCTACACGGTTGGCGAAGACGAGGTACGAGGAGAGGAGACGCGCATAGGCGCGGTGCTGTTCGTGATTGACCGCCGCTGTGGAGAGTTCCTCACCGCTGCCGGAGAGCCGGGTAGGACTGGCGGTGAGACTGATGATGACGCCGGCTCCGTCCTGCGCAAGGATGTACGGCAGCGGCAGATGCCAGAGGTCCTCACAGATCAGGATGCCGAGTTTGCCGAAGCGGGACGGGAAGGCACGGATGTCCGTACCGGGACTGAAGTAGCGGTTCTCTTCGAACATGCCGTACGTGGGAAGGTACCGTTTCCGGTGCGCGGAATGGACCTGACCATCCTCGAAGAGGAATGCGGAATTGTAGATGCCGAAATTCTCCCCTTCCTCCACGCCGCCGGCGATGATGGTGATATGCTTGGAGAGTTTCAGGAACTCGCTGAAGACGGTCTGCCGTTCGGCGCGCAGCGCCAGGTCCCAGTTGAGGTCCTTCACGGAATACCCGGTCATGCTCAGTTCCGGGAAGACGATGACATCAGCACGCTGCACGATCGCTTTCCGGACGTACTCCAGATGATGCTTGATGTTCTTCTTCAGGTCACCGACCGCGGAATCGACCTGCGCTATGGCGATACGGTACTTCATTTCAGGAGACCACCACTTCGTTGGAGAGTTCATTGGTATCGCCGGCCTTCATCGGGAACTCCTTGATGAGGATCTTGCCGACCTCATCCACCGCGAAACAGATCCCTTCCACGAATTTGTTGCCGCGGAAGTACTCCGCCACTTTCATCGCCAGGATGTCCCAGAATTCCTTGGAGACCTTCTTGTTGATCCCTTCATCCCCGATGATATGGAATTTCTTATCGCTCAGCAGCATGTAGATGAGCACACCGGTCTTGTCCTTGGTCTGCGCCATCCCGAGCTCATAGAAGTTCTTCACCGCGAGGTCGTAGACGCTGGTGTTGCGCTCGCCGAAGGAGCGGGATTTGTGGATACTCACGCGGATCTCGCCGATGGTCTGCTTCTCCACGGCGGCGATACGTTCCGCGATGCGGTCCATATCCTCTTTCGAGAGCGGGTTGCGTTCAAAGAAACTCATCAGGGACTCCTACGCTATCGTTCGTTCCAGGATCGGTTCATACCGCTTCAGCTGCACCATCAGTCTCCGGAAGGTCTCCGGCGCGAGGGATTGGTACCCGTCCGACAATGCCTTCTCGGGATGCGCATGCATCTCGATCATCAGTCCGTCCGCACCGGCGGCGAGCGATGCCTGCGCCAGGGGTGAGACGAGATCCCACGCACCGGTGCCGTGGCTCGGGTCGACGATGATCGGCAGGTGCGAGAGCTTCTTGATGAGCGGCACGCAGTTCAGGTCGAGCGTGTTCCGCGTATACTGTTCGAACGTGCGGATGCCGCGTTCGCACAGGATCACGTTGTAATTCCCCCGGGCCAGGATGTACTCCGCCGCCATCAGCAGTTCTTCGATGGTGGAGGAGAATCCGCGCTTCAGCAGCACCGGTTTCTTCAGGTCGCCGATCTTCTCCAGCAGGGAGAAGTTGTACATGTTGCGTGCGCCGATCTGCAGGAGGTCCGAATGCTCCGCGACCATCTCCAGCGTCTCGGTATCCTTCACTTCCGTCACCACTTTCAATCCCGTCCGCTCCGCCGCCTCTTTCAGGTATTCGAGCCCTTCCAGTTTGAGTCCCTGGAACGCATACGGCGAACTGCGCGGTTTGAACGCTCCGCCGCGCAGCAGCTTGGCACCGCTGGCTTTAACGATCTCCGCTGCTTCCTGGATCTGTTCCCGGCTCTCCACGGAGCAGGGACCGGCGATCACCTGGATCTCACGGCCTCCGAAGGTGACCCCGCCGACATCGACGACGGTGTTCTCCGCTTTGAAATCGCGTCCCACCAGCTTGAACGGTTTGGACACCGAGACGACATCCACCACGCCGGGCAGGACGAGGAAATTATCTGGAGCAACTTTGGCTTTGTTACCGGTGACGCCGATGGCGACCCGCTGCACGCCCGGAATCTCATGAGGCATGAATCCCAGTTCCCTCACCCGCTGTGTGACCGCTTCGATCTCCTGCTTGGTGGCGTCCGTCCGTAAAAGAATGAGCATCTGTACTTCCGATCCAATGCAACAATGATGAAAAACTACCAGGAACCGCTTGCACCGCCGCCGCCGAAACTCCCACCGCCGGCCGACCAGCTTCCTCCCCCGCCTCCGCCGCCGAAGGAACCGAAGCCGCCGCCCGATCCGAATCCGCCGCCGCCCCACCAGATATTATTGCGTCCGTGGGAGCTGATGCCGTACTTGTTCCGGCGCATGCCGAACGCGGAGAAGAGGATCACCGCCATGATGATCAGCACGCCGAGCCAGCCGGAGTCCTTCTTTTTCTTCTTCGGCGACGCGGTATATTCCCCTTTGGTGACGAGCATGATGGCATCGATCGCCGCTGCGATCCCTTCGTAGTACTTCCCGTTGCGGAAGTTCGGTTTGATCTCGTCGTTGATGATCAGTATGCTCACCGCATCGGTCAGCACCCCTTCGAGTCCGTACCCGACCTCGATGGCGACCTTCCGGTCATCCTTCGCGATGAGAATGAGGATGCCGTTGTCCTTGCCCTGCTGTCCGATCTTGTTCTGTTCCAGGACCTTGATGCCGTAATCGCGGATCTCCTGACCGTCGAGCGTCGGTACCATGAGCACGACGATCTGATTGGAGGTGCTGTCTTCGAAGCGGATGATCTGTTTGCGGAGTCCGGTGTACTGGACCTTGTCGAGGGTGTTGGTGAGGTCGGTGACGGGATCGACGATGCGGGGGATGCCGGTCTGGGCAGTGACCAGACCGGTCAGCACAACGCACAGAAGCGTCAGCAGTTTTCCCAGCGTGCTTCGGTGCGTTGTCATGGCCGTTCCCTTCGGTATCAGAATTGGACTTTCGGTGCTGTCTCTGCGCCCGCCTGTGCCTGGAAGTACTGCTTCTGCTGGAAGCCGCCGAACGATGCGATGATGTTCGTCGGCACGGTGCGGATGTGGGCATTGTATCCCTGCACCAGTTCATTGAAGCGGCGACGTTCCACCGAGATGCGGTTCTCCGTTCCTTCCAGCTGCGACTGCAGTGCCAGGAAGTTCTCGTTCGCTTTCAGGTTCGGGTACTGTTCCACCGTCACCAGCAGACGCGAGAGCGCGGAGGACAACTGTCCCTGGGATTGCTCGAACTGCTGGAATGCTTTCGGATCATTGAGCAGCTGCGGCGAAAGGGTCACCTGCGTCGCTTTCGCGCGTGCCTCGATCACGGCCTGGAGCGTCGACTTCTCGAAGTTCGCCGCACCCTGGACGGTCGCCACCAGGTTCGGGATGAGATCCATCCTGCGCTGGTATTGATTCTGTACCTGCGCCCATCCTTCATTCACACCTTCGTCCAGTTTCACGATACCGTTGTATTTCCCGACACCCCACATCACACCCAGTACCAGTACACCGACGATGGCCAATACGATGATCAAACCTTTGTTCATGCTTGCTCCTTTTCAATACGTGTGGAATATACCTGAAAATTGCCTCAGAATCCTGTTGATTCAATCTTTCAGGAGTGCACGAGATATAACAATACGCTGGATCTCCGAGGTTCCTTCGTAGATCTCGGTGATCTTGGCATCCCGCAAATAGCGCTCCACGTTGTATTCCCGCACATATCCGTATCCGCCGTGCACCTGGATCGCCTCCAGGGCGCATTTCACTGCGGTCTTGGATGCCCACAATTTGGCCATCGCAGCCTGTTTGGCGTACGGTTTCCCTTCCTCTTTCAGTACGGCGGCCTGATACGTGAGCAGACGGGCCGCTTCCACATCGGTCGCCATATCGGACAATTTGAACTGGATCGCCTGCAGGTCCGCGATCGGTTTGCCGAACGCCTTCCGCTGTTTGGAATAGTTCACCGCCGCATCAAGACTTCCCTGCGCGATGCCGAGCGCCTGTGCGGCGATACCGACGCGGCCGCCTTCGAGCGTCATCATCGCAAACTTGAAACCGAATCCCTCCTCGCCGATCATGTTCTCCTTCGGTACTCGGACGTTCTCGAACGTGAGCGATACCGTGTCCGAACTCCGGATGCCGAGCTTGCGCTCCTTCTTCCCGTGAGAGAATCCGGGCATCCC
>JABWAK010000090.1 GCA_013361065.1 Bacteroidota bacterium | reverse complement strand
GGAACATTTTCGATGTCCAGGATCACCACGTTCACATCGAAATTCTTTTCCAGATTGTCCACGAACGACCGTGCGGCGCCGAAGAATAGCGCCCCTTCGATATCGTAGATCATGATCTTGTGCTGTTCCAGCTTCTGACGGGTCTCATCATCCAGCGTGAGCCGCGAGTCGCTGTTCATGTCGTTCGCCGAGACCATCCCGAGTTCGCTCATCCGGTGGACGAACAGGAATGCCGCCATCACCATGCCGACCTCCACGGCAGTGATCAGATCGACCAGTACCGTGATCGCAATGGTGGTCAGCATCACCACCGAATCGGGCAGCGGGGATTTGGGGATGAGACGCATCGGTTCCGTTTCGAACATCCCGGCAGCGGTCATCATCAGCACACCGGCCAGCGCCGCCAGCGGAATGGAGGCGGCCAGATCGCCGAGGAAGAGCATCACCACGACCAGGACGAGTCCGTGGATGATGCCGGAGAGCCGCGTCTTCGCGCCGGCACGGATATTCACCATGGTCCGTACGATCGCTCCGGTCCCGGCCACACCGCCGAAGAACGGCGCGGTGAAATTCGCGATCCCCTGACCGATCAGTTCCTTGTTGCTGTTGTGACGGGAGTTCGTTGCATTGTCCGCCACCACCGACGCCAGCAAGGTTTCGATCGCGCCCAGCAGGGAAATGGTGAAGCCGGCCGGGACGACCTTCTGCCATGTTTCCCAGTCGATCGACGGCAGTTCCGGTGCCTGCAGGGAGGATGGTATCGCACCGATCGTGGCGATCATATCATGCAATGAGAAGGACGATGCCGCTGCGTCATAATGGAGCCGGAACAGTTCGAAGGAGGGCAATGCCGCCGCTGCAGCCGAACCGACCAGCAGTCCGATCAATGATTTGGGAAGGCTCTTGTTGATGCGCGGGACGATGAAGATGGTCAGCATCGTCAGCAGTGCGATCACCGGTGCCGTGTTGAAAGTGGTGAACTGCTGCATGAAGATGAGGATCGCGATGCCGTTCGTGAATCCGACGATTACCGGATAGGGGACGAGCGAGACGTACTTCCCGAATTTCAGCAATCCGAACCCGATCTGGAACAGTCCGGCAAGGATGCAGGCGGCCAGCAGTGCATCCACGCCGCCGTACTGGATGTAGACCTCGGTCAGCACGACGGTCATGCCGCCGGTCGGACCGGTGATCTGCTGGCGAGTGCCGCCGAAGAAGGAAGCGAGGATACCGGTGAAGATGGCGCCGTAGAGTCCGGCCACAGCTCCGCGCGGGTCACCGTTGAAGGAGAGCAGTCCGAATCCGAGCGCCAGCGGCAGCGCCACCACTGCGGAGGTAAGTCCGCCGGTCAGGTCTGCTTTCAGATGGGAGAGGTCGAACCGGACGATGGAGGCAAGGTCGAATTCAGCGAAATACTCTTTGAGATCGTGCGGTCGGGGGAAGGCCATAGCGTTCGAGTCAATAAATTGTTACTTTGGTGCCGAAAGATACACATTCTCCCGGAGAATAGCAGGACCCGGGAATGATATTGTGACCATGAACATGCATTGAACCATCACCGATGAGCGACCAGCTGCGGATATGCCGCAATTGCGGCACGGCATTGCACGGACCCTATTGCTCCTCCTGCGGACAGAAGGATGTGGACATCCATGTGCCGGTCCGTGAGCTCGCATCCGAATTCGTCGAGGTGCTACCGTCATTCGACCGGCGTCTGTTCCGCAGTATCAGGCCGCTGCTGCTCGATCCCGGTCATCTCACCATGGAGTATGTGAACGGGAAGAGGAAACACTATCTGTCGCCGTTCAAGCTCTATCTGATCATCAGCTTCCTCTTCTTCTTCGTCGGCTCGCTGACCGATGATACGGAGAAACGTTCCGCTGCGGCATCGTCGCTCCAAAAGCAGGATACACCTTCCGCCGACTCTATCGATGTCACGCTCCGTACGGGCAATTCGAATGTCGCCTTCACGGTGAAGGATACAACGCAGGTATCGGAGCTCTTCGGAACGGAAGGAATGGCGATCCTGCGAAAACTGAAAGAGGATCCGGATCTGATGTTCGACAAGATCAAGGAGCACCGCTCCAAGATCATCTTCATCCTTCTTCCGGTCTTTGCGCTGCTCCTGAAACTGCTCTATCTCCGTTCCCGCGTTCTGTATGTACGCCATCTGGTCTTCTCGTTCTATTTCCATTCATTCCTGTTCCTCGTCCTGTTCGTCTCCGACCTGCTGGAACTGGTCCGGCTCCCGTTCGAAGGGTACGTCTCCGCACTGCTGTTGCTGACCGTGCCGGCGAACCTCTTCCGGGGGATGAGAACGGTGTACGGACAACCCAACGGCAAGACCATCGTGAAACTCCTGCTCCTCTCCGCGACATATGCGGCAACATTCCTGCTCACGATGTCCGCTGCGGCGGTCATCATCATCATCCTCTTCTACCGGTGAACCTATGGATCCGATCGAAAAACTGAATGCGAAGAAACAGGAAGCCTTGCTCGGCGGGGGACAAGCCCGTATCGATGACCAGCACAAGAAAGGGAAGTTGACGGCCCGGGAACGGATCGATCTGCTCATCGATGAAGGGACGTTCGAGGAGATCGGCATGCTGGTGACCCACCGGTCCACCGCATTCGGTCTGGACAAACAGAAGTTCCTTGGCGACGGGGTGGTGACAGGACACGGGAAAGTGAATGGCAGGGAAGTGTTCGTCTACAGCCAGGATTTCACCGTTTTCGGCGGCTCACTCTCCGAAGCGCATGCAGAGAAGATCTGCAAGATCATGGATATGGCGATGAAGGTCGGCATCCCGGTGATCGGATTGAATGATTCCGGCGGGGCCCGCATCCAGGAAGGGGTCGTTTCCCTGGGCGGCTATGCCGATATCTTCCTCCGCAATACCCTCGCCTCCGGCGTGATCCCGCAGATCTCTGCCATCATGGGACCGTGTGCCGGCGGGGCGGTCTATTCACCGGCCATCACCGACTTCGTGCTGATGGTGAAGCAGACGAGCTATATGTTCGTCACCGGTCCGAACGTGGTCAGAACGGTGACGCACGAGGAAGTGAGCAGCGAGGAGCTGGGCGGTGCTATGACCCACGCATCGAAGAGCGGTGTCGCTCACTTCGCCGTGGAGAGCGAGGTAGAGTGCATCGATCATATCAAACGACTCCTCTCGTTCCTGCCGCAGAACAATGCGGAGGAACCGCCGCGGACCGTCTGCTCCGATCCTGCGGACCGGAAGGATGCAGCACTCAATACGGTCATCCCGGATTCTTCCGTGAAGCCGTACGATATCAAACTGGTGATCCATGCCGTGGTGGATGATGCCGACTTCTTCGAGGTGCATCAGGAGTATGCGCAGAACATCATTGTCGGGTTCGCACGCATGAACGGGATGCCGGTCGGCATCGTGGCGAACCAGCCGGCTGTACTGGCAGGTGTGCTGGATATCGAGGCCTCCATCAAAGCGGCCCGGTTCATCCGGTTCTGTGATGCCTTCAACATCCCGCTCATCACTTTCGAGGATGTTCCCGGATTCCTGCCGGGGACGGACCAGGAATGGCACGGCATCATCAAGCATGGTGCGAAACTGCTCTATGCCTATTGCGAAGCGACCGTCCCGAAGATCACCGTCATCACCCGCAAGGCGTACGGCGGAGCGTACGATGTGATGAACTCGAAGCATATCCGCGGGGATATGAACTTCGCCTGGCCGACGGCGGAGATCGCCGTGATGGGCCCCAAGGGAGCGGTGGAGATCATCTTCAAGAAGGAGATCGATAAGGCGGAGGATAAAGAGGCGGCGCTCGCACAGAAGGTCCAGGAATACACCGACACATTCGCGAATCCCTACAGTGCAGCGGAACGGGGATACATCGATGATGTCATCCTCCCGGAAGAGACCCGGCCCCGCATCATCCGGGCTCTGGAGATGCTCTCCACGAAGGTCGACCGGAATCCGAAGAAGAAGCACGGGAATATTCCGCTCTAAACTTGTTTACAATCGTCACTTGAAAACACGCCGATAGTTTCCTACATAGTGGTGGATACTTCGCTTTTCCAAAGACATTGACAGGGATCCGATGAAACAATCCGTTCTTCTGCTGTTCCTCCTCACCGCCTATCTTTTTCCGCAGATCCCGTCCCGCTACCATTCGAACGCTGACCTTGCTGCTGCTTTGAAGCAGCTGGCATCGCGTTACTCGTCCGTGGTGACCGTCGAATCCATTGCAAAGACCCTCAACGGGAACGATCTCTGGTCCGTCCGCATCGGGAAGAGCGGTGCAGGCGAACGGAAGGCGCTGCTCATCGTCGGCGGCATCGAAGGGAATCAGCCGGTCGGTACCGAACATGCACTCCGGACCATCGAATGGCTCGCGAGGTCGTACGGCACGGCGGACAGTATCACGTCGCTGCTGGACAAGACCACGGTCTATGTGATCCCCCGCGCCAATCCCGATGCGGCGGATGCGATGTTCGCATCGCCGGTGTCGGAGCGGGAGACGAACAATGCTCCATTCGATGATGATCGTGATGCTGCAGTGGATGAGGATGGTCCCGAGGACCTCAATAAGGACGGTTTCATCTCCTGGATGCGCATCCGTGACCCGCGCGGTGAGTGGATCATTCATCCGGATGATGCGCGGGTGATGCGGAAAGCCGATGCGTCGAAAGGGGAGAAGGGTGAGTTCCGGTTGTATACGGAAGGCATCGATAACGATAAGGACGAACAATGGAATGAGGATCCCCGCGGCGGTACGGACCTCAACCGGAATTTCACGTACAACTACCAGTTCTTCGCCAGGAACAGCGGCATCCATCAGATCTCCGAGGCCGAGTCCAAAGCGCTGGCCGACTTCGTCTTCGACCATCCGTCGATCGGGCTCGTGCTTACGTTCTCATCCAACGACAATGTGACCACCCCCTGGAAGAATGAACCGCCGAAAGGTGAAGGGAACACGGTCACCTCCGTGGCGAAGGAGGATGAGGAGCTCTACACCGCACTCGCAAAACGGTTCACCGAGTCCTACGGTCTGAAGGATGCGCCGAAACCGGTGAAGGGAGAAGGGGCGTTCAGTGAATGGGCATACTATCATGCAGGCCGCTGGTCATTGAGTGTGCGGCCCTGGTGGCCCGGCGAACTCCCGAAAGCGAAAGAGACCGCTGCAGCGAAGGATTCCGTCAGGAAACCGGCAGAATCCAAAAAGGAAGAGAAGGACCGGACTGATGATGCTGCAGTCAAAACATTGAAATGGTACGATGCCATCGGGACGAAGGATGCTGCATTGCCCTGGACGAAATTCAAACATCCTGATTTTCCGGAGAAGGAAGTGGAGATCGGCGGTCTCCGTCCGTTCGTGCTCAGCAATCCTCCGGCGGAAAGTCTGAATGCATTCGCCGCACCGTTCATCCGCTATGCCGTGAGCGTTGCCTCGCAGCTTCCGTCGCTCACCATCCGCAATGCCGCCGTGAAGTCCCTGGGGGACAATGTCTACAGGGTCACTGCCGATGTTGTGAACGACGGTTTCCTTCCTACCAACAGCGCGCTGGGAGTGAAGAGCCGGTGGGTCCGCAATGTGCGGGTGATGATCGATGCCGGCAAGTCTGCGGCGGTCTCCTCCGGCCGGACCAAACAAGTGTTGGAACCGATCAAAGGGAGCGGAGGATATGTGACGGTCAGCTGGATCGTGGTCGGCAAAGGGTCGGTCAGGATCAATGCCGAAAGTCCCGTGGCTGGTTCTGCGGACGTGAATGTCGATCTCAAATAATTGTCGCTGTCCGGTCTGACGCTCTTGACGGTGCAGTGAATCAATCTTTGGAGTACCAATGGTAAAGTTCCTCTCTATTATAATGCTCAGCACGACGCTCCTCGCGCAGCAGTCCCGGGAATTCACGCCGAGCGCATTGAAAGCGATGGGGGCGCCGAACACACCGAAGGTGGAAGTGGCGTGGAACCGGTATTATGATACCAAACAGCTCTTCGAGATCATGAAGAGGATCGAGAAGGCATATCCTGATCTCGTCGCCGTAAAGAGTATCGGGCGTTCGGTTGGCGGCAAGGATATCTGGATGATGACCATTTCGAACCGGAACGCAGGCGATCCGGATAAGAAACCGGCGATGTATGTCGACGGCAACATCCATTCCAACGAGATCCAGGGCGCCGAGGTCGTGCTGTATACGGCGTGGTATGTCACAGAACTCTTCGATGAAGTGGAGTGGATCCGCGACCTCCTGAATGAGAAGACCCTCTACATCGTTCCCTCCATCAATCCCGATGCGCGGGATTACTTCATCTACAATGCGAACAATATGCATTCGCCCCGGAGCGGGCTTGCCAAACGGGATGATGACGGGGACGGGGAGTTCGATGAGGACGGGTATGACGATCTGGACGGGGACGGGAATATCGTCTTCATGCGCATCAAGGATCCCAATGGACGATGGAAGGAGGATCCGAGCGATACGCGGCTGATGGTGCAGGCGGGACCGGATGAGAAAGGAACGTACACCCTGCTGGGATGGGAAGGGATCGACAACGACGGTGACGGCAGTGTGAATGAGGACAATCCGGGATTCTACGACCCGAACCGCGACTGGGCATGGAATTGGGCTCCCCGCTATGTGCAGTTCGGCTCCGACCGCTATCCGTTCACTTTTCCCGAGAACCAATCGGTCCGGAATTTCTTCCTGTCGCACAATAATATCGCCGCAGCACAGTCGTTCCACAATAACGGCGGCATGATCCTGCGCGGACCCGGTTCGAAGACGGATGAGGGGACGTACAGCCGTCAGGATATCCAGACCTACGATTTTCTGGGACAGCTCGGAGAGGAACAGCTGCCGGGATATAAGTACATGGTCATCTGGAAGGACCTGTATACCGTCTATGGCGGTGAGATCGAATGGTTCTACGGCGGACGCGGCATCCTTTCGTTTACGAATGAACTCTGGAGTGAGTTCGATTATTTCCGCCGCGCGAAGGATTCCACACGCGATGTCTCCCAGCAGGATATCTATCGCTTCGACCGGATCATGCTCTTCGGAGAAGGGGTCGTGCCGTGGAAGAGTGTCCGGCATCCGCAATACGGGATGATCGAAGTAGGAGGGATAAAGAAGCAGTGGACCCGTACGGCACCATCCTTCATGATCGAGGATATGTGCCACCGGAACATGGCATTCACACTGTTCCATCTCTATCATACACCGAAGCTCTCCGTTGATTCGATCATGGTGAAAGACCTTCCCGGCGGACTGAAAGAGGTCACGGCAGTCATCTCCAACAGCCGTGTCATTCCGACGCATACGTTCCAGGATGTGAAGAACCGTATCACCCGTCCGGACTGGGTCTCACTGACCGGCGGTAAAGTGATCGCCGGCGGCGTGCTGGAGAACCGGTTCCTCGGCATTCTGAAGGAACAAAAGATCGCACCGGCGCGGTTGAATGTGGAGAACATCGGCGGCATGAGCTCCGTCGCCGTCCGCTGGATCGTCGACGGCGGCAGCTCATTCACCGTGTCCGTCGATTCTGAAAAAGGCGGCACGGCACAGCGCCGCTCAAGATAAGCATCAGTTTTTCAATTCATCATTCAACATTCATCATTCATCATTGTTCTTCCAATAACATCAACGTTCCTGAGGTCCCAATGAAACGAACTCTTCTGTTCCTCCTCACACTCTTCACGGTCGCAGCCGCGCAGGAAGCCCGTTTGCTCCGCTTCCCGGCGATCCACGGCTCGACACTGGTCTTCACCTATGCCGGTGATCTCTATACGGTATCCTCCGCCGGCGGCGTCGCCCGCAAGCTGACAAGCGATGTCGGCATGGAGATGTTCGCCCGGTTCTCACCGGACGGCAAGACCATCGCGTTCACCGGACAGTACGACGGCAATACCGAGGTGTATACGATCCCGGCAGAGGGCGGTGTGCCGAAACGGATCACCTATACGGCAACATTGGACCGGGATGATGTGTCGGACCGTATGGGACCGAACAACATCGTCATGTCCTGGAAGGATGCACAGACGGTCGTCTACCGTTCGCGCCGGATCGAGTTCAATGACTGGAAAGGCCAGCTCTTCACCGCGTCGGTGAACGGCGGTATCCCGGAACAGCTCCCCGTACCGCGCGGCGGATGGAACTCCTTCTCGCCGGACGGCAAGAAGATGACGTACAACCGCGTCTTCCGTGAGTTCCGTACCTGGAAGCGGTACAGGGGCGGCCAGGCGGACGATATCTGGATCTATGATCTCGCTACGAAGAAGATCGAGAACATCACCAACGATCCGTCGCAGGATATCTTCCCGATGTGGGCCGGCAACCGTATCTATTTCATCTCGGACCGGGATGGGCGCGACAAGAACCGCCGCCTGAATCTCTACAGCTATGATCTCACGACCAAAGCGACCACCCAGCATACCTTCTTCACCGAGTTCGATGTGAAGTTCCCGTCGCTTGGCAACGATGCGATCGTGTTCGAGAACGGCGGCTACATCTACCGCTTCGACCTTGCCTCCCAGAAGGAAGCGAAGGTCCCGGTGCGCATCAATGAGGACCTGGACGGCGGTCGCGGCGGCATCATCAGTGTCAGCCAGAACGTGACCAATTTCGAGATCGCTCCGGACGGCAACCGGGCACTGTTCGGTGCCCGCGGCGAGATCTTCACCGTACCGGCAAAGAACGGCAATACCCGCAATCTCACCAACAGTTCCGGCGTGCATGAACGGAATTCCAAATGGTCCCCGGACGGCAAATGGATCTCCTATGTGAGCGATGTTACTGGCGAGGATGAGATCTGGCTCCGCCCGCAGGACGGCAGCGGTGAACCGGTCCAGGTGACGAAGAACTCCTCCAACTACAAGTATCAGCCCGTCTGGTCGCCGGACAGCAAGAAACTGCTCTGGTCGGACCGCGCACAGCGCCTGCAGTATGTCGATGTGGAATCGAAAGAGATCACCGTCGTGGTGGAGTCGAAAGTGTGGGAATTCTCCGACTATTCCTGGTCGCCGGATTCGAAATGGATCACCTACACGAACCCGGAAGAGGATGTGATGTCCAAAGTGAAGCTGTATTCGCTGGACAAGAAGGAATCGTACGATGTGACCGACGGATGGTTCGAATCCGGTGCTCCGGCGTTCAGTTCGGACGGGAAGTACCTCTTCTTCGTCTCCGACCGTTCGTTCAGTCCCATCTACAGCCAGACCGAATGGAACCATGCCTATCTCGACATGTCCAGGATCTATTTTGTCACACTGGCGAAGGAAACGAAGTCCCCGTTCGAGCCGAAGAGCGATGAAGTGAAGGTGAAGGAAGAGGAGAAGAAGGACGCGAAAGGGAAGACCGATGATAAGAAGAAGGACGAACCCAAAGGCGTTACGGTGAAGGTGGATGTGGACGGACTCACGCAGCGGATCGCCGGACTGCCGGTCTCCGCTTCTAATTACCGCAATCTCACCGTGATCGGTGACAAGGTCTATTACAACCGCCAGGGTTCCAAGGATTCAAAATCCAAACTCTTCCTGTACGAGCTGGACAAGCAGAAGGAGACCGAACTCGGCGATGTGAACGGATATGAGATCTCCGCCGACATGAAGAAGATGCTTGTCAGCATGGATGGGGCATACGCCATCATCGACCTGCCGACCGGCAAGATCGATCCGAAAGAGAAGCTGAACCTCTCGGACATGAAGATGAACCTCAACAAGCGCGAGGAATGGGCGCAGATCTTCAACGAGTCATGGCGTCAGATGCGGGACTTCTTCTGGGCACCGAACATGCACGGCGTCGACTGGGCGAAGATGAAACAGACCTATGCACAGCTGCTGCCGCATGTGAACCACCGCGTCGACCTCACCTACGTGATCGGCGAGATGATCTCCGAACTGAACATCGGTCATGCCTATGTCGGCGGCGGCGAATATCCCAAAGCGGAACGGATCAAGCTGGGACTGCTCGGTGCGCAGGTGGAACGTGATCCCTCCTCCAAATACTACCGCATCACCCGGATCCTGAAAGGACAGAACTGGGAGCCGTCGCTCCGTTCGCCGCTCACCGAGATCGGTGTGGATGTGAAAGAAGGGGAATACATCATCGCCGTGAACGGCGTGCCGACCAATACCATGACCGACCTCTATGAAGCGTTCGTCGGCACCGTTGGCAAGCAAGTGAAACTGCGGGTGAACGGCTCTGCGAAGGAATCAGGCGCCCGTGACGCGGTGATCGTTCCGATCGGCAACGAAGCGCCGCTGTACTATTACAACTGGGTGCAGAAGAACATCGAGACCGTCTCCAAAGCAACCGACGGGAAGGTCGGCTACATCCACATCCCGGACATGGGACCGGCCGGTCTGAATGAGTTCGTGAAGCATTTCTATCCCCAGCTCCGCAAGGAGGCTCTCATCATCGATGACCGCGGCAACGGCGGCGGGAATGTCTCGCCGATGATCACCGAGCGTCTCAGCCGTGAGCTCGCTATGATCGGGTATCAGCGGAACGGATCGCCCTCGACCAATCCTGGCGGGATGCATCTCGGTCCTAAAGTACTGCTGCTGGACGAGTTCTCCGCTTCGGACGGTGATATCTTCCCGTACCGCTTCCGTAAGTACAATCTCGGCAAACTCATCGGCAAGCGTTCCTGGGGCGGTGTGGTCGGTATCCGCGGCTCCCTGCCGATCGTGGACGGCGGCTTCCTGAACCGTCCCGAGTTCTCGCGGTATGATAACGACGGGAAGGAATGGATCATGGAAGGACACGGTGTCGATCCCGACATCGTTGTGGACAACGATCCGGCCACCGAGTTCAGCGGTACGGACCAGCAATTGATGAAAGCGATCGAGGTCATCAAAGAGGAGATGAAGAACTTCAAATACCGTCTCCCGGCGCCGCCGCCGTTCCCGGACAAGAGCCGGTAATACGACTGGCTGCTGCCTCACCGATCCCCGCCGGAACCCCACCCGGCGGGGATTTTTGTTGCTTCAACGATGAGCAAATTTTTCCTATATTCAACCAGATGAGTGACAATATCTCCATAGCCGATATCCGGACGGATTATAAGAAAGGTTCCCTGGACGAACAGGATGTTTTGAAGGATCCGTTCGCTCAGTTCGACAAATGGTTCAAGGAGGCGGTCGCCTCCCGGATCCCCGAAGTGAATGCCATGACGGCCGCCACCGCAAGTGCGGAAGGCCGTCCCTCGGCACGGATGGTCCTGCTGAAACAGTATGACGACCGGGGATTCGTTTTCTTCACCAATTATGCCAGCGCGAAAGCGAAGGACCTGGATGTGAATCCGCAGGCAGCGCTGCTGCTGTTCTGGGAGCCGCTCGAGCGGCAGGTGCGTATCACCGGCAGGGTGGAGAAGGTCACGGCAGCGGAATCGTTCGAGTATTTCCGCACTCGTCCGGTCGACTCGCAGCTCGGCGCCTGGGCATCGCAGCAGAGCAGCGAGATCTCCGCACGCTCGCTGCTGGAGAAGGCATTCATGGAGATGCTGGAGAAATTCAAGAACGGCGAGATCCCGCTGCCGCCGCAATGGGGAGGCTATCGCGTCATTCCCGATGAGTTCGAATTCTGGCAGGGTCGTTCCAACCGGCTGCACGACCGCATTGCCTACCGCCGTCGTCAGGACGGGACATGGAAGATCGTACGACTATCACCGTAATTCCGGGGAGGTTTCAATGGCGTTACAACAGAAGAAGCGCCTGTATAAGAAGAATGATGTCATCACCACCGAAGGGGACCTTTCCTTCGAATGGTATGTACTGGTCAAAGGGAAGGTGGGAGTGTACAAAGGTGATATCCTGATGAATGAGTTCTCGGAACGGGGTGTCATCTTCGGTGAACTGAGCGGATTGCTCGCACGGCCCAGGACAGCCACCATGAAGGCGTTGGAGGATACCGAAGTGATGGTCGTGGAAAGCAGCATCGATGAGGTCATCCGCAATCATCCGGATATCGCGAACAAGATCCTCATCTCCCTCGCGGAACGCCTCGCCAAGACAACCGATGAGATGTGGGCTGTGATCGGCGAACTGGAACAGAAGAAATAACGTTCATTGAAATACCATCCATAATTCCGTACTTTAGAGGTCAGTGAAGTTCTCCCTCGTCCATACCGACGCAGCAGCCCGCGCAGGACTGCTCGAAACAGATCACGGCGTCATCGAGACGCCGATTTTTATGCCGGTCGGGACACAGGGGACCGTGAAAGCGGTCGAGCAGCGGGAATTGATCGAGCTCGGGGCACAGATCATCCTCGGGAATACCTATCACCTCTATCTGCGGCCGGGACTGGAAGTTCTCCGCTCGATGGGCGGACTCCACCGGTTCATGAACTGGCAGCGTCCGCTCCTGACCGACAGCGGCGGGTATCAGGTCTTCAGCCTGACCGAGCTGCGCAAGATCACTCAGGACGGCGTCACGTTCAAGTCCCATCTGGACGGTTCGTCCCATTTCTTTACTCCGCAGAAAGTGGTCGAGATCCAGCGGACGATCGGATCGGATATCATGATGGTGCTGGATGAGTGTCCGCCCTATCCGTGCGATGAGACCTATGCCCGGGAGTCGAATGCACTCACGGTGAAGTGGGCCAAATTATGTCAGCAGGCGGTCAGGGATATCCCCCCGTACTACGGACATCATCAGTCCCTCTTCGCCATCGTCCAGGGAGGCGTCTATAAGCATCTCCGGGCGGACAGTGCAAAGGCGCTCGTCGACCTGGAGATGGAAGGATATGCCATCGGCGGTCTTGCGGTGGGGGAGCCGGCCGATGTCATGTACGACCTGACGGAATTCACCACCCGGTTCCTGCCGGCGGAGAAACCGCGGTATCTGATGGGGGTCGGCACGCCGGAGAACCTTCTGGAGAGCATCGAACGCGGCGTGGATATGTTCGACTGTGTCATGCCGACCAGGAACGGACGGAACGGCATGGTCTTCACCCGCAACGGACGGATGAATATCCGGAATGCCAAGTGGAAGATGGACGATGCACCGTTGGACGAAGGTTTCGAAAGCTATACAAACAAGAACTTCTCACGCGCCTATCTCCGGCATCTCTTCCAGGTGGATGAGATCCTGGGGCTCCAGCTTGCTTCCATCCACAATCTTTCCTTCTATCTGTGGCTTGTGAAGGAAGCCCGGACGAAGATCCTGGAAGGGTCCTTCGCTCCGTGGAAGAAGGAAATGATGGAACGATTGGCCGGTCAATTATAGTTGTAATACTATCCATAAACCATTCAGAACAAGGGAGTTATAATGCTTACTTCAATCATTGCAATGGCACCTCCGCAGGGCGGACAGGGCGGCGGCGAGATCTACAGCACGCTGATCATGTTCGGTCTCATCATCGCCATCTTCTATTTCATGATCATCCGTCCGCAGCAGAAGCGCCAGAAGGAACGGGAAGCATTGCTGGGACAGATCAAAAAAGGGGATAAGGTCATCACCGCCGGCGGTATCCACGGCGAGGTAGTAGGACTGGACGAAAAGACCCTGCTCGTGGAGATCGCGGACAAGGTAAAAGTGAAGATCGAACGGAATTCCATCTCCGTCGTCAACAAACAGGGCGAAGTGGAAGCGATCGCACAATAAATGGGATTCACACTCAATACAATCGAAGAAGCACTGCAGGACCTCCGCAGCGGCAAGGTCATCATCGTTGTGGATGATGAGGACCGGGAGAATGAGGGGGATTTCGTCGCTGCGGCAGAGTCCATCACCCCGGAAACGGTCAATTTCTTCGTGAAACAGGGACGCGGCATCCTCTGCGCATCGGTCACGGCACAGCG
Organism: Bacteroidota bacterium; assembly: GCA_013361065.1. Classification (GTDB taxonomy): domain Bacteria; phylum Bacteroidota; class Ignavibacteria; order UBA10030; family UBA8401; genus UBA8401. The sequence continues at coordinate 81 of JABWAK010000090.1, read as the reverse complement.
GGCAGCGGAACTCCATCTTGAACCGATGGTGGAGAACAATACCTCGCTGCATGAGACGCCGTTCACCGTTCCCATCGACCT
>JABWAK010000265.1 GCA_013361065.1 Bacteroidota bacterium | reverse complement strand
CCTGGTGGACCGCAGGATGATGCCGTGAATGCGCGGTTAAGCGACGGTGAGTTCGTTGTGAACGCACGATCTACCGGACGATACAAAGAACTGCTGGAAGCGATCAACAACGGCGGACCTGTCGCGTTCATGGCGGCCGGAGGGAGGTATGAACGTCTTCGAGCAGCTGAGAATATGGTGATGCGATCCCTCCCGTCTTCAATGGCAGTTGGATCAGTGATCAGCGATGCGCGAACTATTGATACAAGCCGGATCGAAGCGAAACTCGAACAGGGCGTCCAGGCAATCAAAGACATGGCAATAATGGTGAATTTCGACGGCGAGAAAGTGACCGCGGTCGTGGAAAAACAACAGCAACTGGACAAAGAAAAGACCTACTGATGGCGATCGTATCCAAAGACCTCGGAAGCATTGCAGTCCGCACCGGGACGCTAAAGGCCATGCTATACTATGACGATACGATGGTCTTATCGTCTTCACACATTCCTACTGCTGAATCGTCCTTCGTGAACATCGGGGAGATGTTAGATCGCCTCGAACGTAAATCCGGTATTTTCGAGATCGGTGATATGGCGGTGCAGATCCGGGATGACTATTCGAATTATGTCGCCGGGGTGTGGTACAAACTGTTACATGGATCAGAGCTTCAGATTCGGTTCTATCTGGATGAAGGTGCCGGAGACACTTTTCTGTTCTGGGGATACCTGGATAATGTGGCCACACAAGTTACAGAGGTGTTCATAGGTGCCGAAGGTGCATCCGGCCGATATGTGCGCGGTCATAAAGTGAAGCTGCTCTCTCTCATGAAGAAGATCACTGGCGCCTCCATTGCCTCTCTGATGAGCACGATTCAGAGTGCGAATCCGGAATACTACACCGGAGGGGCTCATTATCTGTCCATCCGTAGACTGTTCTCATCCTTCATTAAGAACGCTCTGGGAGCGACATATTTCGACCAAGATTCTTCGGTCGTGATCAATTCATCGAACAACCTGCAGTACGCCTATAGAACCGGAACTCTCCCGACTTACACGTATAACTTTGTCGGCCTGGACAAACTGTTCATGTGTCTGGACAGTAGCGGCAACTTCAATTTTTACACCGACACTGATTCGAGTTATCCCAACTGGACTGATAGATATTCGACTGCCGGTGAGCTGTTAAAAGCACTCTCTTTGGAGTTTGGTGTAGTCCCTCGGTATTACTGGGACATTGCCAATTCCCGGCATTGTTTCGAACTGCAGGAGCGTGGGAGGAATGGATCCTTCGTCACCTTTCCATCGGATACGCTAAAATCATCCACCATTCAGCCGGTTTCAGAGATTAAAGCATCGGATGTGAAGGTGGTCCGGGTGAATGACACTGCATATATATCTTCAAGGAATCCACAAAAGACTAGCCATGAAGTGGAAATCCAGGTGAATTTTATTGCTGGTCTCATCACAGGCGATCATTCCACCGGTGTGGATTGGTATGAACAGCTCGTGATATTCAACTCAGGCACACTGTATGACATTTATAAAGCGAAATATTGGGATGTCGCCAGCGGATCAATGACCGATACCGGGCTATCGGCGGGGAGTGTGAATCACACCCTGGATGCAGTAAGGAAACTCTATGATGGGATCTTCATCACTCGCTCGAAAAAGGTCATCCGCCGCGTCTATCGCGGGATTCAAGGGAGCGTGGACGGAGGGTCAACATACACCCACACCGTTCTTGTTCCTGGGTGCAGGACACAGATCCATGATGGAATAGCCAGTGCAAATTATTACGCAAATGATGTAAAGAAATCAGTGTCTCGTAAAGAGACCACAATAGATTGGATAGGTGAATAATGCCGACTCTCCACCTGCGATACAATATCACCAATGTGCTTCCCGCTCAGACGGATGTGCTTCACTCTCGCGTGTTCACGGTGGACTTTGTTGATGACCGCCAAATCGAAGAAATAAAGGAGCGTGATTTATTGTTGAATCGGAAATTTGCCGAGGATGTTTTGGGGATCCGGCGAAAACTTATGGTGTTTCTGCGGACAGCCGATGTGAAGAATAATATCGATTTTCTCACTTCCTTCTTCAATGCTCCATACAAATGGGCCCTCGTACCTGAGGAAGGATATTATTTCAATCTCGGCACCATTGCTGTGCCTGTGGCCGTTCCGGTCGTATCGGACATGAGGGATCTCCAAATATCTGTTCCGGGGCTAATAAAGGATGGCCTACGACTTGTCACGGCCGCCATCTATCCCCGTCCGACTGCACCGGTGATCAGCTCTTCAGCGGTCACCTCTTCGCAGATAGAGGTATCGTTTACCACAAGTTCATTGAAATATCGATTGTTTAGGGCTGCATCAAGCGGAGGAACCTTGACCAATGTGGCGACATCAACGGTAATACTGGCTCTGGATGGTGGGCTGGCGTCTGGAACACCATATTATTACAAAGGGTCGGTCGTTACGATAGGGGGAGAGTCGGAATTATCGCCGGAAGTTACAATTACGACGGCATAAAAGTTCGTCTCAAATTGATGGCACGGCCGTCTCAAATTGATGGCACGTTACA
>JABWAK010000264.1 GCA_013361065.1 Bacteroidota bacterium | reverse complement strand
CCGCCGAAATATCCTCCGTTCACCGCAGCATAGGCGCCGACGGCGGCGGTGAAGCCCGGGAGCGTCTGCGACGTCCCCGCCACGTACGGACGAACGGCAAGTTTGGTGTTGTTCAGATCGACATCCAGATACCAGATCTTCAGCGCCGGTGCAGCGCGGGTGCCGGCAAAGACCGAGATGCCGGCCGGCAGCGAGTAGTTCGCGGTGACATTCTGCCATGTGATCGGTTGTGCGGCAGCAGAAGAGAGAAGGAGGATCGTCAGCAGGATGGAGATGGAGAGCGTTCGCATGATGGGACGGTGCGGTTCGTGAGCAGCAGAACGGTACCGGGCACCGGCCGATGGCCGGCGCCCGTCCGTCCGTTATTTCTTCCCTAAGGTGATATCGACGCGGACGCTGGTGCCGGTGACGGCCGCGGGATCGATGAAGGGAGTGTTGACCTCTTTACCGTCCACCAGGATCCGGGCGATGGAGGAGTTCACGCCGTCCGGATTGGAAACGGTGACGATGAACCGGATCCCGCGGAAGATGCGTTCGGCGCGGAACGAGCCCCAGCGCGCGGGGATGTTCGGAGCGAAGGTGATCCCCTTCAGCCCGGTCCGGAACCCGAGGATGTGGTCGAGCGCAATGCGGTACATCCAGACCGCGGTACCGGTGAGCCAGGAATGGCTCGCCTGGTTCTCGGTGGGATGGTCCGGACTGGTCAGGTACTCGGCGAAGACGTACGGCTCGGTCTCATAGACATCGATGTTGGCGGAGGAGTTGAGCGGGAGCATCTTCGTGTAGATGTCGAATGCCGTTTCCACATCGCCGTTCATGATGGAGGCCAGGATGAACCAGGAGGAGGCGTGATTGAATACGGCGCCGTTCTCCTTCTTGCCCGGAACGCACCGGCTGATGAGTCCGATGGTGTCCTCCACTTCGGTGTAGGAGGGCCAGACGATCTGGATGCCGTACGGCGTGCCGAGATGCTTCATCGTCGACGCGAGCGCCATCGTGCCGCGTTCCTTCGGAGCGATGCCGGAGATGACCGACCAGGTCTGGGCGTTGATGAAGATCTTCCCCTGTTTATATTTGTGCGAACCGACCGATTCACCGTTGTCGCGGAATGCGCGCAGGTACCATTCTCCGTCCCAGCATTCGGTGTTGATCACCTTTTCCAGTTTTCCATAGAATGCTTCCCAGCGCTGTTTCGTGGCCGCATCGTTGCGGTGGTCCAGCAGTTCGGTGGTCTTCCGGATCATGTAGCCGAGGAAGAATCCGCCCCAGACCGTCTCACCCTTGCCGAGCGGACCGATATGATCGAGCGTATCGTTCCAGTCACCGTTCATGATCTTCGGCAGACCGCGTTCGGTAGTGGCAGAGATGGCGAAATCGATCGCCTTCACCAGATGTTCGTAGACGGTGCCGGACCCTTCGTCATGGTAGGTCACGACCTCGTCCAAGATCGAGAGATCGGCGGTCTCGTTCAGGTACTCCACCAAACCGAACGGGATCCAGAGCGGCGTATCGGAGTGGTTCGTCTTCTCACCGCTGTCGGTCATCTTGAAGAAGTTGTGGAGCGTGGAACCGTTGCGGAACTGGAAACGGAGCGCATTGAGCAGCCGTGCACGGACCCGTTTGGGCTGTGCGATGACCATGCCGAGGATATCCTGGAACTGGTCCCGCATCCCGGTACCGAAGAGGAGTCCGCCGTGATAGTAGCCGGAGTTCCTGGCCATATCAAACGTGACCGCCGCCTGATACTGGTTCCAGACGTTCAGCATCGCATTCACTTTCTCGTCCGGTGTCTCCACCTTCACATGACCGAGATAGCTGTTCCAGTGCTCCTTCACACCGTTCAGTTTGGCATGGATGGTCTCCATCCGTTTCAGCTGTTCCCACTGCAGGAATGAAAAGGGATCCTCCTGGCACTTCGGAACGATGGCCAGGATGGTCGCGAACTCGGTGCTGCCGTTCGGTGTGAGACGGACTTTCGACTGCAGGGCGGCGACAGGATCACCGGCTGTGATCTCGGTATTCCCCATGACGCCAGTCTCGACAGCGACGGGATTCGCTTCAGAACGCCAGCGGCCGATGAATTTGTCGAGGCTGCCGTCGAAGCCGGTCACCGGGAGGGTATGGGTGAAATAGAGTTTGAACTTCCAGTCGATGTTGGGCTGTACGACCGATACCTTCTTGTTGAGCACCCAGTACCGGCGGGTGGAGACGAGCGTCTGGTGCTGCTGATCGAAATGGATGTCGGTGAAGTGCTTGTCGTTCGGCTGATTGATGATATCGTTCAGCGCGTTCCCCATCATCAGTTCGGTGAAGGAGTAGATCTCCAGCGCGCGGTCCTGGCCGGTCAGATCGGTCAGCCGGACGCTCCAGAATTCGGCATTCACATCCTGCGCAACGAAGTACGTGATCTCGCCGCGGATGCCGTAGATCTCGGTGGTGATCTTCGTATATCCCTGTCCGTGACGGCATTCGTACCGGTCGTAGGCGAGATCGATGGTCGGTGCCCAGCTGAGCGACCAATATCGCCCGGTGGCGGTCTCCTTCACCATCACATAGCGGCCCGGACGGT
>JABWAK010000089.1 GCA_013361065.1 Bacteroidota bacterium | reverse complement strand
TGGCGGCCAGAGCGCGCGCGTCGGCGCCGTGAACACCATCGTCAATCGCCAGGGCAGGCTCTTTGCGTTCAATACCGATGGCCCCGGCTTCGTCGCCTCACTCCGAAGGGAGGCGCATTTCGACCCCGCGGGGGCAGCGGTGCTCCTCCTCGGCGCCGGTGGGGCAGCGCGCGGGATCGCCTTTGCCCTCGTCGAAGCGCACGTGCGGTCCCTCTCAATCGCCAACCGCACCCCCGATCGGGCAACGTCGCTCGCGGCCGGCGTCGCTTCGAACTCACGACGCAGGGTGAAGAAGACGTTCGATGCATTGTTCGCGGACTGCAGCACATAATCATAGATCAGATAGGTGCCTTCCTTCCCGGCCGCAACATTCCCAGTCCAGGTCGCCGTGGCACCGACGACGTTCGCACCGCCGAGACGGGATTTCTGACGATGACCGCCTCCCCACGAGAGTGCCGATGCAGAAGTGTACCAACCCCGGACCTCATTGTACTCCGGTGTGGCACTGGTCGAGCTATCCGCATCCGACGTGGATGACGGTGTGTTCGGAAAATTGTCCACAGTGAAATAGTTCGCCGGATTCAGCACCTGCTGAGCGGACGCACTGAACACCAGGACCAGACCCAACACCAACGCTGTACAGAACTGTCGCATGGTATGTCTCCTTTATTGTGAAGGTGGATTACTTCTTGTAGATGACCACTCTGAGAATATCGCTCGGTTTCCCGGTGAATTGTATGTTGTCGATCACATTCCCGATCGGAATGACACGGTAGAGTACCACCACCGAATCGCGGCCTCCCGGCTGGATGGAGATGGAGGAATCGGCATAGACGGGGGTCTGCACGAACTTCTGCAGCTGGAATTTGAATGTCAGCGTGTCATTTGCCACGACCCGATAGACCTCCCAATTCTTCAGATTGGGATTCGACGGATACCGGAGGGAATCATAGGCCCACCGCAGGCGGAGGATGAACGTGGATGGTTTCACTTTGCTCGAATCGATCTGCGCCGTGAGGTTGACGACATCGGGCACCCGGCCGTCATGGGTGTTCGGGGTCAGCACACGCTCCTCGTCGCAGCCGGCGACGAGAGCCATCAGCGATCCGATGAGCAGAATGAGAGAGGTCAGTTTCTTCATATCAAGGCAATGGGATAGAGACAAGGATCCTCTGTTGATGATCGACCGTCCCGTCCGCCAGCAGCAGCGGATGATGCTCCACGGTCACGGACGAGAAGACCGTCTCTCCTTCATCGTTCGTATTGAACATGACATCGGCGATGTTCGCGGTCCACACCACCGCAGCGATCACGGCAAAGGTGTTCCGCGTCCGCTTGTACCGGTTCAGTTTCTCGTACACATCGTTCATGGACGAGTACAGGGAACTGGAGACGACCCATGTCGTGGAGGTCGTGTACTGGAACTCGAGCGCATCGAGCCGCTCATTACTGGCGACGAAATTATTGTGCGAGATCACCGCCGTGAGCGCCGTACCGAATGCAAGCACGGTAAAGGTCACACCTTTGTACGGACTCCCCAGCAGGGTCTGGCCGGATCCCGGGATGAAGAGTGAGGACAGGGCGGCGGTCCCCTTCCGTCCGGCGAAGGTCCCTTCCGGAACGATGCCGAACAGCGTCCTGCTCTCCGTCGAATCCTGAAGCAGGAAGGCGCGCGCTGCCGCACGTCCCCCGTCACCGGCGGAGACCGTGCCGCCCGCAGAGAGCAGCAGCAGTACGATGGCGATGATGTTATTTTTCATTCTTCTGGATTTGGGTTGCATAATAGATGATGTTGCTCAGCAGTTCACGCTGCCGGGTGTAATCCTTCCCATTGCGGAATTCCTGCGCATAGAACTCGCCCCAGGCGATCGAGTATCCGCGGTTCGACAGGATGCCGATGAGCCGGTTCTCATAATAGAGCCCCATCAGATAATCGAACATCTTCTCCTTGGTATCCACCTCACCCTTCTGCTGCAGATTGAACAGATCGATGTCCACCGGCGGCAGTACATCGAACTTCTTCCAGACATTGTAGATGAGGTGATCGGACGGGATCCTCGAGAGCGAGAGACGTCCTCCGAGCGCTTCGGTCACATTGCCGAAGAAGTTGTTCACATAACTCCAGTTCCTGTTCGCCTCGCTCGTTGCGAACACATCCGCAACGATGAAACCGCCGTTCCGGATGTACTCCGCGACCGCCGCTTCCTGTTCCGGAAGGAATGTGAACTGTTCATCCCCGGTGAACAGGAAGAGGATCCGCTGATTCTTCAGACTCCCGGATGACAGATCGCTCTTGGTCAGGGGTGTCTTGAAATTCGTATACTCCGAGAAGTAATTCTGCAGCGGACCCATCAACTGTTCCAACGGCGTGACGCTCACGGAACGGACAGCGATCGGTGCATTGCCGGACGGCATGTCGTCCGCCGACAGGATCTTCACCGGCTGACGCATCAGGGAATCCCTGCCGCTCCCGCCGGACACGACGAACTCCTGACGGTCGAAATAGAACTGGAGGTCGGTGAACTCGGACGGCTGGTTGTTCTCGTCATACCCGAGGATGAAATCCTTGAGCGTCAACTTCACCTTCCCGGCCTCTTCAGACAGCGGGTCGAAGACGATCAGTCCGTCACGGACATCGTTGCGGAAGACCGGCTTCCCGAGGTAGTGTACCGTGCGGCGGATGATCCCCATCCGGCTCTCGAAGACATCATCATCCACACCGGAGGTCCCTTTCCGCTTCTTGAAATACCCTTCCAGACTCAGGTAGCGGCTACTCTTCTCCTCCCGGCCGTAACAGTTGAACTTATCCCCCCGCTCCGATTCCAGCAGCGCATTCTCCGGGTCGAAATTGATCTTCGACGCGGAGTAGTTATAGATCGTCACTTTGAACACCGTGAACCGATTCGGCACATAGCCGAGTTCCGGGTCGACCCAGTTGCCGTATGTGAACGGATTCGTGGAATAGTATCCGTTCATCGATTGTTCCGGGAACTCGTAGGTGTTCAGCTGATGGTCGGACATGTACTTGATCTCGACCTTGAAATCCTTCCGGTCGAAACTGATGCTCTTGCCGTCCTCGCTGATGCGGTAGAACGACCGGTCGAGGAACTTCGACGTGAGGACCGAATCGGGTACCAGCACATAATCCACACGGGTCGGAGGGAAGACGATGTACTGGTACATCGCATCACAGCCGGTCAACAACACGCACGCTATCAGCACGATCCCGAGGTTCCGCACTCAATACCCCGCAAAGATGGAGAAATAGATGAGTGAACTCTTGATGAGCGGATTGAACGTCGGCGTCTCGGGCAGATTGAGGTAATGCGTGGTGGTGAAGTTCACGCCGAAATCGATCACGATATTGTATCCGCTGTACTGGCTCTTGTTGGTGAGCGACGCGGCGGTCGTCGACGCATTGTAGTCGGTCAGACCGGTGCGAAGGTCGCGGGATTTATACAGCAACCCGTCGGTGAGTCCGAACAGTTCGGTCCCCTGCACGCCGAAGTGGAGTTCCGTATTGTCCGTCAGACGGTAATCGACCCGGAAGATCGGGATGATGGTCTGCACATTGGTGTTGATCGTGGTCCCCTGCGTGCCGTCATCGAACGTATTGGTGGTGACGATCTTCAGCGTGCGGATCTTGAATTGCGGACGGAACGAAAGACGGTTGCTCAGGGTGGAATAGACATAATCGATCTTGTTCACAAGACCGATGGAGGTACGGACGCCGGGGAACTGTTCGTTGATGAGGATCCCGAGCCGTGCTTCATCCAGCGTCGGGGTCCCGACCTGGTACTGCGTGTTCGACTCATACCGGACATTGTTCTCGATGGTCAGGTTCGGGATCTGCTGGTACTTGGTCCCGAGGTAGAGCGTATGCGCCAGGCTGTTGCGGTAGAGCAGCGGATCCGTGTAGTACACCGGGGTCGGGTTGTTCTGTTCGTTGATGGCGAACTGGAATCCGTTGTTCTGGATGTTGTCGTAGACACGCTTCACCGTATAATAGAGACTCACACCGCCGAAGCGGGGGTTCGCGATACTGTAGGTCCCTTTGAGATAATTGATGGCATTCCGGCCGCCGCGGGCGATCGCTTCCTGTTCGATGGTGCCAACGCTGAAGGCGAGGTTCTTTGCGGCATCCAGCACGCCGAAGTAATGATGTCCTTTGATATCCGGTTCGTACGGGTAATCCGGATAGATATCGTTCTCCTGCTCGTCGATCACGCCGTTGTTGTTCCAGTCATCCCCCGCCTCGAACGACGGCGGATCGCTGTAATAGGTCATAAAACTCTCGATGTAGTCCGGAAGACCATTGGAGTTCCGGTCATCGTCCGGGATCCCGTCACGGTCCTTGTCCTTCCCCGGGAAGATCCCGGTATCCGGTTTCCGGATGATATCCGTGAATCCGCTCAGCTCGTTGATATTCTGACGGTATCCGAGATTGTAGGGATGCACTTCGCGGGGATCCGGATGCAGCACATCGGTATTGTTCGAGTACAGCGATGCGGTCGCATTATAGAAGTAGAATCCATCCTCCCACCGGTCATTGTCATCGTTGTCATCCACCATGGAATAGTACGCACCGCCAGGCAGGATGACCTCGGGATTGACGAGACTGTTGAGTGTCGATCCCTGATCGGGCGGGATGTACAGGATGGTCCGTTCCGTGGAGAGCTGACTGTAATAACTGTTCTCGAGGGTGTACAGATTGAGCGATGTGGTGTAGTCCGGTTCGATCTTGTAGATCTCGCCGCCCAGGGTCAGCCGGCCGATCGACTTCGTCCCGCGCAGATAATAGGCGATCCCGTTCTGCTCCACATGCGGCGCGGCGAGCAGCGGGTATTTCCGGAACGTAGTGCTGGTGTTCAGCTCCCCTTCGATATCGAATCCGTTCCAGGAGAATTTCATGTTCATGCCGTACACGGACATGCCGGAATTGAGTCCGTAGGAATACGTCACCCATTTCTTGTTGGAACCGTCCTGCACATTCCCGGTGGCCCGTTCCGCCGTGAAGAACGGCGTCGGGATGGCGGTGGCATTGCTGTCGTAGTGATTGATCGCCGGCGTTTCGGCCGGGTATTTGTCGGCATTCAGTACGAAATCATGTGCGGCTTCAAGGAGATAATCATTGGACAACAGGAACGAGAACTTCACATCGCTCACACCGTACGGCATTACGAATGCGAATGTGATGGATTTCCGCCCGCGCATTTCCAGAGGGAATTGCGGCACGGAATTGCGTCCGAACTCCGCCGCATACTGGGCGTAGGAGGTGTGGATGTCCGTCACGGTCACGCCGCCGGAGGTACGCGGCTGGGCGCCGAACGTGTACAGGATATTATCGATCTCGAAGTTCGCCGGCGAGGAAGCATCGTAGAACACCCAGTACTGGATCGGATTGTTCAGGTTCGTTCTGTTCCTGTCCGGCGAGCGGCCGTTGATGTTCTTCATGGCATGCTCCTTCCCGTTGATCATCACTTTGGGAAGGGTATACACGATCGGTCCGGAGAGGTCGGCCGGCGAATCATCCTTCACACGCATGAAGATCACGCGCGGAACGGCACTGGCCACATCGCCCTTGGTCGAACTCTCGCTGCTGTTGATGCTGCTGTGGAGCTGGTGCTGGTTGAGATAGGTCGCTCCCACCGTCAGCACATCGCCGAGGTCGGTCTCGAAATGACCGCCCATCAGGTAGGTGGTCCAGTCGCGCGTGCGCTGGACCGCATTCGGAAGGTTGACGGCATCGAAAGCGATACGGACCGGGTCCGAGATCCTGGAGGCAAGAACGGAACCGCGGTACTTATTCGTTGCACCGTCCCATCGGATACCGTTGAAGCGCGCCTTGTCCAGGGTCAGCGACGTGAATTTCGTCCTGATCGCTTCCCCCAGCATCACACGGGAGGTGAACCCGCCGTACTGGTCGTTCCCGATCACCAGGTTATTGAACCACAGGTTGTAATATTTCGACTTCATCGCCGTGCTGGCACCGTCCACGGGGTCCTGCACCTCCCCCAGATCGTATACGGACAGTCCGTCCACCAGGAAGTTGCCGAAGTTATCGTAGATCTTCCGCTTGTTGAACTGGATGGCATAGTTCTCATAGTTGCGGCCGGAATAGTTCTGATACCCCTGATCGTTCTTCAATTGATCACGGTTGATGAACTGGGCGCTGAGCGGAAGGACCGCACAGAGCAGCAGCAAGGATACTATGGAACGGGTCTTAGAATGCATAACTGATGGCAACGGACGAGATCCCTCCGACATGCCGGATGAATGCTTGATAGGTATAGGCGTAATCGATGCGGAGGTCCTCCACACGGACCCCGAATCCGCCGTTGTATTCCCCCTGCGAGTCGGCAGCCGTCACTCTCCCGCCGCCGAAGCGGACGAGGAATTCGCTTTCCATCCCGAGGGTCTGCGTTTTCATGGCTGTGATCTCATAGCCCGCCATCACCTTCAGGTCACCGTCCCGCTGCCGAAGTGCCGCAAAGATCGTGTAATCATGTTTGCGGGAACGGAGTGCCGCACCGGCCGTGATGGAAAGGGGTAATGATGCATCGCTGCTGCCATTGCTCGCAACGGACGGCTGTGTCAGATCGGTGACCGCTGCACCGAGCTGGAGGTCGTTCTGTTCGAGGATGTCGGTCACCTTATAATAGACACCAAGGTCAAGCGTGAAGCCGGTATAGGACAAGGCCGGTTCAGGAACGGCATACTCACCGGAAGGAGCATCGGCCGACCAGGAAAGGAGTTTCGCCGAAACACCCAGGGAGAGTCCGTCGGTGAAGAACGATGTTCCATAGGAAAGGACCATCGTCCGTTCGGTCCAGAAATTGGGGGAGAACTGGGAGATGCCGACCGCAACGACACCGAGCTCGCCGAGCGAGTATGCCGCACCGGCATTCAGGACATTGAGATCGTCATCCTCCACCATCGGATAGAGCTCGGTGAATCCGGCGAACGCCTGTGCACCGTTGATGGAGGTCAGGACGGCAGGATTATAGAAAAGCGACGACGCCTCCCCTTCCAGGGCTGTGACGGCATGTCCGAGCCCTATCAAACGGGGATGGGACCCTTTATCCATGAAGGCCTGACCGTGCAGGACGGAGACCGCCAGCACCATCAAAAGCAGTGAGGACGATATGGAAGCTCTACGTTTCAATAGGATACAACGACTGTTCTGGTGATGACCTCGCCGCCGATGTCGGTATCGATTGCGACTTGAATGAGATAGACACCCGGTGCGACCATTGTCCCGGCGTCGTTCCGGCCGTCCCACAGGATACCGCTCCCGCCCGCTCTCGGATCCCCATAGAATGGATTGATACCGGTCTGGAGTGTGGCGATCTCGCGGACCTTCCTGCCGGAAAGGTCGAAGACATTCACACGGAGGGTCTTGTGCTTCTCCACATTTGCTACGGCAAAATCGATCACGGTGGCATCATTCCGGCCGTCGCCGTTCGGAGTGAATGGATTCGGATCGACGCGGAGACTGACGAGTGTCGAGGCTGCCAATCCTTCGGTCACCACGGTCCACGCATCACCGGTCGCGGTCCGCTTCGGATCGATATTCTGCGGATTCCATGCGGCCTTCTTGCTGATCAATTCGGCGGGGAAACGGGCATCCGAGATCAGCCGGGTGATGAAGGAGACGTCGATGAGCGAAGTGGCCGTGATGGTCGAAGCGAAACCGATCTGAATGGTGGTCGGCGTGACCACTGCCGAATATGGGACCGCGGTGCCGTTCACAAGTACGGATGTCAACTGCACCGGGGACGCGGTGCGGATCTTCACGGTATCGATGCCAAGGGAACCCGGTGACATCACGGCGTTGATCCGGTAGGTCAATTGTGTCTTCTTGAAGGTCTGGATCGTATCCGGATCGATCGAGGCGGAGGAGGAATCGGCGATCAGCTTCTGCTGATAGGTGAAGGAGACACCCCGCACACGGGGTGTGCCGACATTCAGCGTTGCCAGATTCACCTTGTACTGATAATACCGGCGGGGTTCCTTCAGATTGAGCAGTTTACCGGCCAGTGCTTCCGCGGTGGATGAGAAGGTGACCGGTTCGGACCAATCGGACCAATTGAGACTGTCAACGGTCTTCATCGTTCCGGTGCGGACCTGAACGGAAACAGATGTCCCCTCTTCGAAATCGGCATCCACATACACGCGGCCGAAGTTGGACGGCGCCGTGAGCGAATCGACCTTGGCAACGAAGGTCCCGGTCGGGACAAAGCCTTCACCGAAGATCTGGATCTCGGAGAGCACGGTCGCCTGCGATGCATCGACCCGGTCGATGGATAAGCGCATGTACCGCACCGGACTGACATCGGCGATATTCATGGTATACTTCGAACTCAGCGTATCCAGATTGTCCACTTCCTGATAGACACGGGAAAGACTGTTGGAATCGAGGCCGGTATAGAGGGAGAATGCGCGGGGACGCAGACGGTAACTGGTGACAAGATTGAAGAGGTTCACAAGCACGACACTGTTGATGCGGCGGATCGACCGGAGATCCATCTTGATGTACGACCCGGTGTTGGGCGTCGGTGCGGCAGGGAACTCCACCAGCGTTGCGAAGTTATTGTCACCCAGATTGTTCCCGTTGATCTTCGCAGTGTCGGGAACGTTGGGATCGGCTGCCGAGGGCGGCATCGAACCGAGGAAGAAGGTGGAGAAGCGCGTGAGCACGCCGAGGTTCTTCGTGCTGCCGAGCGCGAGAATGATGCTGCCCGGCACCGATTTGAGATCGATATCGCCGGAGAGTGTTGCATCCTTCTTCGATGTATCGGAGAAGACCTGCGTGAAGACGAGCGAGTCCGCGGTCTGCGCGGCGGACTCCGCCGTGAGGATGCACAGCATCGCCATCAGAAGGAGACCAGGCCGGAGGAACGAACGGGAATGGGATCGGGAAATGTTTTTCGTGACGATCATCGATATGAATATAGAGGCAGAATGGCTGAAATGCAATTCGAAAAGTGCGGTCACGATTCTTTGCCGTCGATGACGATGACGAACTCACCCTTGGAATTTCGAAATGTATAATTATGCACCAGCGTGTATAGTGTGCTGCGTGTGATGGTCTCGAATTTTTTCGTCAGTTCACGGCCGACCGTCACCTTGCGGTCACCGAAACACTCCAGCAGTTCGGTAAGCGTCTTCTCGATGCGGTGGACCGATTCGTACAGCACGATGGTCCGTTCCTCCTCCCGCAGCCGTTCCATCTTGGTCCTTCTCCCCTTCTTGTGCGGAAGGAATCCGGCGAAGATGAACTCGTGGGTCGGCATCCCGCTCGCGACCAGTGCCGGTACGAACGCCGTCGGTCCGGGGAGCGGAACGATCGGGATACTGTTCTCGATGGCAGCGGTGATGATGGAGTGTGCGGGGTCGGAAATGCCGGGTGTGCCCGCATCGGACACCAGTGCGACCGATTCACCGGAGAGCAGACGCTGGATGATCTGCGGTACACGGACCGCTTCGTTCTGAGAATAGAAACTGAGGAGGGGCTTTTGAATATTGTAATGGTCGAGGAGGACCTTGGTGGTGCGGGTATCTTCGGCAGCGATGATGGTCACTTCTTTCAGGATGCGGAGGGCGCGGAGGGTGATATCCTCCAGATTACCGATGGGGGTCGGTACCACATACAGCGTCCCTCCGACGATCTCCTCACCCATCACACACCCCAGTCCCGCACATAGCGGAAGTCGATGTTCACCGTCCGGTGGGAGATCTTGGCGATGAGCGGCGGGCGCCGTTTAAATTGGTTCACCCGCACCTTCCGCCGGACCGTTTCGATGAACGCTGCAGGGAAGCCCATGCCTGCCAATTCCGCATCGGTCCTCCGTTCATCCACCATAGCATAGAGTAATTTGTCCGCCATCGCGTAACTGAAGCCCAGTTCCGCTTCGTCCGTCTGTCCCTCCCACAGGTCCGCGGTCGGTTTCTTCTCGATGATCTGTCGGGGAACCCCGAGTTCCGCCGCCAGCGCCCAGACATGCGTCTTATAGAGGTCGCCGATAGGATTGATGGCACACGCCATGTCGCCGTATAGGGTGCCGTATCCCAGCATCGATTCGGTCTTGTTCGAGGTGCCGATCACGAGTGAACGGTCCCGCTGGGAAACATCATAGAGGACGATCATCCGCTGACGGGCCATGATATTCCCCTTCCGGAGATTCTCTTTGATCCGCTGCGTGGTGAACAGCGGTTCCACCATCGGCGTGATATCGACCACTTCACTGTGGATCTTCAGTGCCTTCACCACCTTCTCCGCATCGGCCAGACTGGCGGGGCTGCTCGTCCGGTACGGCATCATCACCGCGGTGACATTCTTCGGGCCGAGTGCTTCAGCAGCGAGATACGCTGCCACGGCGGAATCGATACCGCCGGAGAGACCGAGCACCGCTTTCGTGAATCCCGCGTTCCGTACCTCATCCGCGATGAACTGGACGAGCATGGTGCGGACAGTGCGCATGTTGAGTGCGAGCGGGTCGGCAGTATGGTCGTTGGATGATTCCATAGACAGAGGAAGGCAGCGGGGACCGGAACCCGGTCCCGCGCCGATGTTCTATTATAATTCCCCGACGCTCAGTTCCTTGAGCGCCTTGGTGATGATACCGAGTCCTTCGTTCAGCTCCTCCTGCTTGATGGTGAGCGGAGTGCGGAACCGGATGGAACGGTCGCCGCAGCCGATGAGGATGAGCCCTTCTTCGTACGCTTTGTCGATCAGTTGATTCCGGTTCTGCGCCGTATCGAGATCGAAGGCAGCCATCAGTCCGCGGCCGCGGGCGTTCGAGACGAGTTTCGGGAATTCCTGTGTCATCCCCTGCAGCTTCCCGAGCAGATAGTCGCCCTGCACGCGTGCATTCTCCACAAGATTGTCCTCGTGGATCACCTCGAAGATCCGCTTGGAACGGACCATATCCACCAGATTGCCGCCGAAGGTCGAATTGATCCGGCTTGCTTTCTTGAACACGTTCTCCAGGATGTCATCGATGCGCGTGCCGGCCATGAATCCGCAGATGTGGGTCTTCTTGCCGAAGGACATCAGGTCCGGCTTCACGAAATACTCATGCGCCCACATCTTGCCGGTCAAACCGACACCGGACTGCACTTCGTCGAAGATCAGCAGGATCTCGCTCTCATCGCAGATGGTCCGCAGCGCCTGCAGGAACTCCGGACGGAAATGATTGTCCCCGCCCTCCGCCTGGATCGGTTCGATGATGATCGCGGCGATGTCGTCGGGATTATTGATGATCGCTTCCTTCACCTGACGCAGGGCGAGCTGTTCCTCTTCCATCACCGCTTTCAGATTCTCCTCCGTCTGGGGGAACTTCATCGCGGGATTGTGGATGCGGGGCCATTTGAACTTCGGGAAGTAGTTCGTCTTGGTCGGATCGGTGTTGGTCAGCGCCATCGTGTATCCGCTGCGTCCGTGGAACGAATGACGGAAGTGGATCACCTGGTGCCCCTTCTCCGTAGTATAGCCTTTCGCGAAGTTCTTCCGCACCTTCCAGTCGAACGCGGCCTTCATGGCATTCTCGTTCGCGAGCGCACCGCCGTCGATGAAGAACGCATACGGCAGATACTCCGGCTGTGCCAGCTGACCGAAGGTCTCCACGAACTCCGCCATCTCGACCGAATAGACATCAGAATTGGAGGGCTTGTTCACCGCCACGTAGGCAAGCTTCTCCATGAACTCGGGGGTCGTCAGTTTGGGGTGGTTCATCCCCAGTGCGGAGGAACCGAAGAACGAGAAGAAATCCAGGAACCGTTTCCCGTACCTGGAATCATAGATGTAGGCACCCTGACTCTTCTTCAGGTCGATGACCATATCGAACCCGTCCGCCAGCATATGGCGCGAGAGGGTCTTATGGACGTCGGTGGCGGCGATGGAAACAGGGGTGAACGAACGGGGCGTATTGGTTGCAGCTGCAGACATGGATGTCTCCTTTCATACTTTTAGGTCATCGAAAAAATGGTGAAGGAAAAGTATGCGGAGGTTCAGAAGAATTCCTGATGCTCGTACATTGACACGATGTACGGACGGCCATCGATCCCTTTCAGATATTTGAATTTTGTTCTGCGCTGATGCATGGGAGGATATGAATATCCCGCCGGCAGTCGCCCGCCGGCGGGATCGTGGTCATAGGTCAATAATTGTCGATCTGTGCGCGCTGCAGCTTGCCGGAATAGTCCACATAGACCGCTTTCCATTCCGTATAGAAGTCATACACCGTCCATCCCCCTTCACGGTGACCGTTGCCGGTCTTCTTCACGCCGCCGAACGGCAGATGGGCCTCTGCACCGATCGTTGCTGCATTAATATAGGTAATTCCGGCCTGAATGTCACGCACCGCCGTGAAGGCCTTGTTGACATCGGTCGTGAAAATGGACGAGGAGAGTCCATACTCCGTATTATTGAGGATATCGATCGATTCCTCGAAGCTCTTCGCGCGGATCACCGACAGCACCGGTCCGAAGATCTCCTCCTTCGCCAGCCGCATCTCCGGCGTCACATCACCGAAGATCGTCGGCTGATGGAACCATCCTTTGGCAAGCGCACCCTCCGTAGCGAAATGACCGCCGGCCACGAGCTTTGCACCCTCGGCCAGACCGATCTGCACATACTCCTGCACGCTCTTCCGCTGTCCTTCGTTCACGCACGGTCCGACCTGCGAATCAGGCAGGAGACCATCGCCCAGTTTCAGTTTGTTGGTCCGGTCGACGAGCATCGCCATGAACTTGTCGTAGATCTTCTCCTCAAGGATCAGCCGGCTCGTGGCAGTGCAGCGCTGTCCGGTCGTGCCGAACGCGCCCCACAGGACCGCTTCCAGTGCCAGGTCCAGGTCCGCATCGGCGAGCACGATCTGCGCGTTCTTCCCGCCGAGTTCCAGCGAGACCCGCTTCAGGGTGTTGGAGGAATCACGTGAGATCTGTTTCCCGACACCGGTCGAACCGGTGAAGGAGATCAGATCGACATCCGGATGTGCGGTGATCGCATTCCCCACTTCACTGCCGCCGCCGTGCACGATGTTGACCACGCCTTCCGGCAGTCCCGCTTCCATCATGATCTCCACGAGCATCGCCGCGGTCTTCGGCGTATCGGTGGCCGGTTTGAAGACGCAGGTGTTGCCGGAAAGAATGGCCGGGAACATCTTCCAGGTGGGGATCGCCATCGGGAAGTTCCACGGGGTGATGATGCCGGCCACGCCGATCGGCACACGCATCGCCATAGCGAATTTGTTCGGCAGTTCGGACGGGACGGTGTGACCGAACAGCCGACGGCCTTCGGTGGCGGCATAGTACGCGGTATCGATCCCTTCCTGCACATCACCGCGCGTTTCCGCCAGCACCTTTCCCATCTCGCGGGTCATCTCACGCGCGATCTCCTCCTTGCGTTTCACCAGCAGGTCGCCGATGGTCCGCATGATGTCGCCGCGTTTCGGTGCCGGGACCAGACGCCATTTCTCGAACGCCGCCCGTGCTGCTTTCACCGCTGCATCCACATCCTCTTTGCCGGATTTCGGGAAGATACCGACCACTTCCTCCCAGTTGGCCGGGTTGCGGTTCTCGAAGGTGCGGCCGGAAACGGCATCCACCCATTTCCCGTTGATAAGATTCTGAAATTTTTGTGCCATGGTGGTATCCTTTAGTTGAGTGTTAATCCAATCCGACACGTCGGAAGATATAATCGACATTCTGAAGACTCTTGGCGGGATCGAACGCCTCATCCAGATCCGCAGCGGTCAGCACCGCGGCAACATCCGGATCGGCAGCAAGCATCTCTTTGAAATTCTTTTTGGAACGCCATACATCCATCGCCGAGCGCTGCACGATGCGGTACGCATCCTCCCGCTTCATCCCTTTCCGGGTGAGCGCCAGCAGCACCGGCTGCGAATAGAGCAGTCCGTGCGTGATCTCCATGTTCGCACGCATGTTCTCCGGATAGAC
>JABWAK010000088.1 GCA_013361065.1 Bacteroidota bacterium | reverse complement strand
CGTTCGAGAAGGTCACGGTGGACGATTGTATCGATCTGTCGATCCTGGCAGAATGTGCGGAAACGGACCTCGAAACCATCCGCGACCTGAACCCGGAACTGCTGCAATGGTGCACGCCGCCGAATTATAAAGGATATCAGCTCCGCATCCCGGTCGGCAAGTCCGCCATTTTCGCTGAGAATTACCTCAAGATCCCGGAAGAGCGCAAACTCGACTTTGCCATCCATACTATCCGCCGCGGTGAGACCGTCAGCAAGATCGCCTCACAGTATAAAGTGACGACAGCGATCCTGATGGAAGTGAACAAACTGCCTAAGAACAAGAGACTGAAGGTCGGGGCAACACTCGTCATCCCGGTCCGCTCCGGTTCGGCCACTGCCATCGTGGAAGCACAGCGCAAGAAGGAGATCGCGGACCAGCAGCGCTACAACCGGATCAAAGAGGAAGGCCGGAAAGTCGCTGCTGCCCGCGCTTCGGTCGCAGGTTCTGTGACCGTCCGGAAGAAACCGAGAACGGAACAGGCGACCTACGAACCGGCAGGACGCGAAAAACTGGTGTACACGGTGAAAGCAGGGGAGACGATCGGACATATCGCCGAATGGTTCAACGTCCGCGCGAGCCATATCCGGAACTGGAACAACATCCCGTACGGCAAGCACATCTTCGTGGGACAGCGCCTGGCCATCTGGGTGCCGGAGGAGAAAGTGGAACAGTACAAGGCGCTGGCATCCCGTTCCTTCAAGGAGAAACAACAGGCCCGGTCCACCTCCGCAAAGAAGAGATCCGCATCACAGCGGGAGAGCAAAGCGACGCTCGGCTGGATGCAGCACAAAGTGAAGAAAGGGGAGACACTCGAGAAGATCGCGGAGAAGTATGATGTGGCGATCGCCGATCTGAAAGCATGGAACAAATTGAAAACGAGCCGTATCAATGCCGGAGCAGTGTTGGAAGTGTTCGCACCCGATCAGGCGGATGAGTCGGCGGACGAAGTTGTCGTGACGAAGAAACCCGTCGCCAAAAATCCGAAAAAGAGCGTGACGCATGTGGTGAGGAAAGGGGATACACTGGAGACCATCGCAGAACGCTACAACGTTTCCATCGCTGACCTGAAGAAGTGGAATGACCTCCGCACGTCCCGGATCATGGTCGGTCAGAAACTCAAGGTACAGAGCTGAGATGATGCACACGGGGAGCGCGGTCTCCCCGTGTTACCTTCCTGTGAACTTTCCGGATGTGCTTGTTTTTCTCTGCAATACAGCGTATATTTTGACTCGCCAACATCCATTCACGTCCATTTAGTATCTCTTTGCTCCTCACTCGCCGCATTCTCATCCTCCTGCTTGCCGTTTCCGGCAGTGCAGCCTTGTACGGGCAGAGGCTGACGAAGAGCGCGGACGATGACGGTACGAAGTACACCAGTATCGGGAATGTCGGTCTTACCATCACCAATTACGGTGTCATCGGCACCGGTTTCGTCACCTGGCCCACGCAACCCTCCTTTGAGTACCCGAAAGGATCCGGCATCGAGCATCTGGGCTATGGCGGTCTCTGGATCGGCGGACGGAAACGAAGCGACGGCAATGCGTATGTCTCGACCGCCATCTCCAATGAGAACACCACGTCCCGTCTGAGTGCCGGCTTCGAGATGACCAATGCTGAAGGCTCATTGATCTTGCAGCGGTCGATCCTCGGCGAATCCGCTTTCTATGACAACAATGCCGTGAGCCATCAGGACTATGTGATGGACTTCACCGAGAAGAACACCCGCAACCCCTCCACCGGCGACACCATCCAAAGTCACACACCGCTCGGCATCGATGTCCATCTTGAGACCTACGCCTGGAACTTCCCGTTCGCTGATTTCTTCGTCATCCTCAATTATACTCTCAAAAATACCGGCACCGATACGATCGACGGTCTGTATGTCGGCCTCTGGGGCCAGAATGCCATCCGGAACACCAAATTATTCGGACGTCCGCTCAGCAACACCGCATCGTTCTATGGACGGGTGGGGCAGGGGTTCGTTGATTCCCTTCGGATGGGCTATGCATTCGACTTCGGCATTGGCGGAAATGATGTCCCGGCGAACAGCTACGCAGCAGTGAAACTGCTCGGTACCGTTCCGTTCCCGCTCAAAAGGGATTCGGCCGGCAACTTCGGCACCGCGCTGATCGACTCCCTCGGCGATCTCTATCAGAACACCTACTATAATGGTTGGAAATTCAGGAACGGCGTGAATGCGTATGCGACGCCGGAGTTCGACGATAACCAGTCGGAACCGTTCCGCGGGAAGTACCAGCGTCTTTCCACCATTATGCCCAAAGTGAACATCGAAGCACTGGGACGTGCCACCACGGTGAAAGCATCCGATAACCTGACGGACGGTGAAGCCCCGACCAGCATGACCAATCTGGTGTCGGTCGGTCCGTTCCGCACCCTCCGTCCGGGGGACAGCGTGCAGGTCGTCTATGCCCTCATCGCCGGGAAGAAAGTGGGGAGCGGCGCTCCTTCTGATGATTACCGCAGTCCGCAGTACCGCACACAGTTGAATTCCAACGCCGGCTGGGCACAGCAGGCATACAATGGTGAGGATCTCAACGGGAACAACCGTCTGGATGCCGGTGAGGATATCAACGGGAACGGACGCCTGGACCACTTCACACTCCCGCAGCCGCCGAAGCAACCGAAGGTCTTCACCGTCGTGAACGACCAGCGTGTGACCATTTATTGGGATAGTATCGAAGCGGAACAGAGTTTCGACCCCATCAGCCGGCAGTTCGATTTCGAAGGATACCGAATCTACCGCTCCAATCCCGGCGCCGAGATCGCCAATCCCGAGAACTTCCTCTTCTCCATGCAGCAGATCGGCGAATTCGACCGGACCGGCAACACCATCGGCTACAATACCGGTTTCGATGCCATCCGTCTTGATACTCCGAAAGTGTTCATCAACGGGACCGATACCGTCTATTGCCGGTACCAGTTCCCGCCGAAGGGCGATAACATCACCACGCTCAACGGCTGGCAGTATCTGTATGGCGTGAGTGCCTTCGACCGCGGCGATTCTGCGAACGGACTGCCGAGTCTGGAGAGCGCCAAAGTGATCAAACGGGTCGTGCCCGGCGTTCCTGCCGTGTCGAACGATGACAACCGTGATGTGGTCGTCTATCCCAATCCGTATTATGCCAACGCTGCCTGGGACGGCACCGGGGAACGGACACGCAAGATCTATTTCCGCAATCTTCCGAAGCGTGCGGATATCACCATCTATACGATCTCCGGCGACGTGGTCGCGGAACTGCATCATGATGCAGCGACCTATGACGGTTCCGGGATCAAATGGTTCGATGACTTCAAATCCCTCGGACTCCCTGCCACCTTTGCCGGCGGCGAGCACGCCTGGGACCTCATTACCAAGTACGATCAGGCGATCGCGACCGGATTGTACCTGTTCACCGTGAAGAATCTGGAAACGAACGAGATCAAACGGGGGAAGTTCGTCATTGTAAAGTGACGCACCGCTGTTCCCGTTCTTTGAATAGTAGAAACATCATCATAACACAACACGCACAAACGATAGAGGAGGAGAGATGAAAAGGATCTTTACACTGTTGGTTCTGTTCGCAACGGTCGCCGTGTCTCAGACGTACCGCACGGTCTCCATCGCACAGATCCAGACCGTTCCGATGGACTCGTTGAAACTTGCAGATTCGCTCGGGATCGGCTCCACACGGTTCCGTCTGCAGACATCGCCGTTCTTCGGATCCACCATCCCGCCCGCAGTGGTCCGTGAGACCGTGCAGGTCGTGGCCCTGGTCGCTGTTCCTCCGAAAGTGATCACCTATACCGGCGGCGGACGCACCCTCGCTCTGGTCGATACCGGCGCAGCAGGTTCGCTCCCGTGGACCGGTCTGTTCGTCCGTTACCCCGGCGATTCCTCCCAGGCCGATGCTGACAACATGTACAGCATCGAGAAGGGCGACATTATCCGTATCACCGGATATGTCGATGAATTCCCCCTCAACAACATGAACAGTATCTCGCAGTTCGTTCCGCTGGTCGGGAAGTTCATCGATATCCTCTCCTCCGGCAATCCGATCCCTGCACCGTACCGGACCTCCATCACCACCTTCAACAAGGGTGCAAACCCCGGCGGCAAGGTGATGTTCTCCACCGGTGAACCGTACGAAGCGAAACAGGTCGAGTTCACGAATCTCACCGTCGTGGCGCAGCTGAACACCGCTCGCGGTACGTGGGTCGTCTCCGACGCGGAAGGGAACACCCTGTCGATGTACGACTGGTCTTACTACTTCACCATCGGTCACGGTTCGGTCGTGACCCCGGGTGATCCCAACTATAAGGTCCCGCCGGTCGGTACGAAGATCGACACGCTGCGCGGTTATATCGCTACCTCCTCCGGCAGCGAATCGAACCGCGGTTACCGTATCTGCCCCATCTGGCCTTCGGATGTCGTCTACGGCAAGATCGCTCCCGGTCTCACCACGCATCGCCGGAATCCGGTGATCGTCGGTAAGGACAGTCAGGCGGTCATCACAGCGAAAGTGTATAAACAGACCTCAGCCGTCGTCAGCGGTGCGCCGCTGGCATCGCAGCAGCTCGTCTACAGCGTCAACAACGGCGCATGGCAGACCGTGAACATGTCGGCCCCCGGAGCGTCGGATTCCATCTCTTCCGGGACGATCCCGGCACAGGCTCCCGGCAGCACCGTCCGCTATTTCGTGCGGGTCGCTGATACCGATAATCAGGTGACACTGCTGGCGAACAGCGGTGCTCTGACGCAGTATGACTCCTCCAAGGGATTCTTCTTCTATACCGTTGTGGACCGTTCCACCAAACCGGTGCTGGCACCGAGCGACATCCAGGCAACGGCGTACATCAACGGCCGCAGCCCGTATGTCGGCGCTATTGACAGCGTCGGCGGCGTCATCACGGCGGATACCTCCGCACTGCGCATCTCCCCGCTGACCGCGGCCGGTGCGAATGCATGGTACATCCAGAGCGGCACAGCGCCGTTCAGCGGTCTCTGGCTCACCGGTCCCGATTCCATCATGACCAAGTTCAAGATGGGGGACAGTGTGGTTGTGACCGGTACCATCCAGGAGAACTTCGATGTGACGCGTCTCGGCAACATCACCAAAGGCCGCGTTGTGACCAGCGGGAAGCCGATCCCGGCACCGTTGAAATTCAAGACCGAACGCTTCGGCGATGCGGCCAGCAACGGTAACCTCGATGCGGAACCGTATGAAGGCATGCTCGTCCGCTTCGATTCCGTCACCGTGACGGCGATCGATCCGGTCTTCGCTGAACCGACCGAGTACTGGATCAGCAACAGCTCGCAGGCGATCCTCGTCCGCCGCGACGGACGGAACACCTATTCCAACCAGCTCGCCGACACGGCGGTCGGTATGACCATCGTGAAGGTGGGGAACAAGTTCGCCTCCGTCACCGGCGTGCTCTACTACAGCAACGGCCGGTACAAGGTCGCACCGCGCACCAATGCGGATTATGTCGGATTCAATCCGAACAGCATCCGCCGCACGAACACCGTCGCATCCGAGTATGCACTCGAGCAGAACTATCCGAATCCGTTCAACCCGTCCACAACCGTCCGGTATTCTATCCCGATGGAAGGGATGGTCTCGGTGAAGGTGTTCAACATCGTCGGTCAGGAAGTGGCCACGCTGGTGAACGATGTGCAGTCGGCCGGGACCTATTCGGTCACGTTCGATGCCTCCACACTTGCGAGCGGAATGTATCTCTATCGCATCTCCTCCGGCGGTTACACTCAGGTTCGGAAGATGCTGCTGCTGAAATAATAAGAATCACCGTTCCGGTGCGGTTTGCGCTGCACCGGAACACTGACCATGATGAATCGCGTCCGACATATCGTTCTGATCGTCCTCGCCGTGACGGCGTGGTCCTGCCAGCAGGACCTCCCGAACGCGCCGAAGCCGAATCAGCCTCCGGCCACCCGGCTCTGGCTCTCGTCCAACCAAACGCTGAACGAAACCTCATCCCGCCAGCATGCCTATTGGTATGGTGAGGATCCGGACGGTTTCGTGCGCGGCTTCCTCATCGCGACACCGGAATCGGTCGCAGCAGCATCCGTGAGCTATCCTGACACATTCACCTACACCTGGACGCTCCGGAACGACAGCATCATCGGATTGCCGCTCGCCAAACAGCGGAGTCTCTTCACCATCGTTGCACGTTCCGTGGACAATACCTTCGGGCAGCATACACTCCTGAAGGAAGGGGATGCGGTCCGGCTCTCTCCGCGTCCCTATTGGGATGTGAACAGGAACGGCATGCTGGACGGCAGTGATGTGGAACTGACCTCAATGAACGGCGCACTGGATACCAAGAGTGCTGCACAGCTGCTGCCGATCCGCAATACCCCGCCGAAGGTCTATTATGCCGTCAATCCTGTTGATTCACAGACGGTCCAGCAGCCCGAATCGACCTTCACCGTTGCGACCTTCTCATGGTACGGAACGGATGTGGACGGTGACAATACGATCCTGACCTACCGCCTGGCGTTGAATGACACATCGACGGCGGACCGCTGGTTCTCTGTGACGAGTGCCGTCAAATCCGTCACGCTCATCGCACCGCGCAACAGGACCGATACAGCGACCGGTGATGTGGAAGTGAATGTCTATACCGGTACGGCACCGTTGCAGTTCCGCGGGACCCTGAAGGGACTCAAACTGAATGCGAAGAATGTCCTCTACCTGCAGGCGAAGGATGTGGCAGGGGAGTACAGTACTGCGGCGACCATGCCGTCCAACCCGCTCACGCGCATGTGGTATGTGAAGAAGCCGAAGAGCAAGCTGCTCGTCGTTTCCGATTATCTGCATACCTCCTCAAGTCTTGCCGAACGTGACACGGCTCTCCGGCGATACAGCCGTGCCTTGCTCTCGTCCATGCCGGGCACGACCTACGGCAATTTCGACATCATGGATGTCGGCTACGGTCTGACGGCCGATGAGAAGCAGAATCAGCTGCTCAAACAGAAATTCGGTTCACTCGTACCGGCCACCATGAATCCGGCGCTGTTCGAGACCTTTAAATTATTCTCCATGGTCCTGTGGGCCAGCGACCTGTATCCCAGCTATCTGCCGGCGCAGATCGGTCTGTTCAAATACACGCAGGACGGAGGGAAGGTGCTCTTCTCGTCCACATTCCCGGCGAACGTCTCCTATTCCGATTTCGATGCCCTGGTCGACTTCGCTCCGATCGACAGCGTCTCGACCGACGCAAGTTCGAGCACGACCCTCCATACCAACACGGACAATCGTGTTCCGTTCAAGACCAAGGTGCTCTCGCTGCAGCCCGGTTTCCCGGTACTGGCGTTCGATGAGGTGCCGTCGTCGCCCGGACAGACCTTCCACAGCTTCAGCTGGCGGCGCGTCTATAAGAACTCCGATGCACAATATCTGTACGAGATGGACTCCTCGAAGTTCTATTCGAGTCCGTTCCGGTATGCCGGCACACCGGAGATCGGTGTGATGAACAATGCACGCAACTTCATCCTGATCGCCGTTCCGCTGCACAAACTGAACGGCGGCAGCCAGAACCTTCCGGCATTCTTCCGCCGGGTGATCGTGGATGAATTCGGACTGAACTGATGCGCCGCCTGCTCGCATTCCATATCGCCCTTGTTCTGCTGCTCACTGCGTCGCTTCCGGCACAGGTGCTGGACCGTATGCGTGAACGCCAGGAAGGACCGAGCGGCAAGATCGTCGGCCGTGTGGTGGATGAGAACACCGGCGACGGACTGCCGAGCGTAAACATCCTCGTGAAGGGAACGTACTACGGTGCATCGTCCGATTTCGACGGGAATTATAAGATCGAACGGATCAATCCCGGCACGTACAACATCGATGTGACGCTCCTTGGATACAAGACCGTTCAATACTCCGGCATCAAGGTGGAGGAAGGGAAGACCATCACGCTCAATGTGAAGATGAGCGAATCGGTCCTCTCGCTCGGTCAGGAAGTGGTCATCATCGGCGAGAAACGGCTGTTCGATGTGGAGGAGACCTCCAGCAAGAAGACGATCAAAACGGAGGATATCACCGTTGCAGCCGTGACGAATGTGAAGGATGTCGTTGGTCTGCAGACCGGTGTCGTGCAGTCGGACAATGAGATCCATATCCGCGGCAGCCGCGGGTACGAGAACGCATACCTCGTGGACGGTGTCTCGGTACAGGACGTGCTCGGCGGAACCGGCTTCGGTCTGCAGGTGAGCCCCGACGCGATCCAGGAGATGGAGGTCATCACCGGCGGTTACAACGCGGAGTATGGTCAGGCGACCTCCGGCGTGGTGAACATCACGACAAAAGAGGGAAGTGACCGGTACAACGGCGGTATCTCCTATAAGACCGACCGTGTCAATGGTGTGCAGTCGAAGCACTTCTTCAATTCTGACCTTCTCGAGATGAATCTCAGCGGCCCGGTGCCGTTCGCCGGCGAACTGCTTCCCGGAACGGTCAGCTTCTTCGGGAACCTGGCCGCGAACGTGACCGACGGTTATACCCGCTGGTCGGAAGAGATCCGTGCTGGACGGCCGACCGGTGCATACGTCAAGCATTCCCCGAACGATCTGGTCTCCAGTATCTATAATGGCTCCGATCTCACCTTGCGCTTGGCGAACAACTATTCCTGGTCCAGTAAGATCACCTGGAAGCCCTCCCCGATGTTCAAGATCGCCTACTCTTTCAATCAGTCGGTCTCCATCGATCAGAACTCTGCTACGGTGAAGACATCGCTGGAGCGTGAGGAACCGCAGCCGGGGTACCAGTATGAGTTCCAGAACATTCTGGACAGCGCGAATACCTTCACGCAGATCAACACGCAGCATACGCTTTCCATCACCCATACGCTTTCGCCGAAATCGTTCTATGATATCCGTGTGAGCCGGTACACGGCGCATGTACGTGGCGATGCGAACGGGAAAGGATACCGGATGGTCACGAATCCGACCACCGGGAAGCAGGAGATCGAGTTCCTCTACAACGAGCCGCGTGATATCGTCACCCTGCCGGTCGAGTATTATGTGCCGGATACGACCCGGATCGGTATCATCCCGGGCGACGGTTTCTATGATGTGGGCGGTCCGTTCAGCTGGCGCGACCATTACATCGATGATTATACCGTGAAGTTCGACCTGACGAACCATTTCACAGAGAAGAACAAGTTCAAGACCGGTGTCGAGATGAAGTTCCAGCAGCTGCAGATGGTCGATATCTCGCAGCCATGGATCAAGCCGCTCGGCTTGAACAACGATATCTATGAAGTGAGCCCGGCATCGGGTGCCATTTATGCGCAGGATAATATCGCCATCAGCGGTATGGTCCTGAATTTCGGGCTCCGGTTCGACTACTGGTTCCCCGGGAAGTTCGTGGATGATGCCATTGCGAATCCGAACGTGCAGCTTGCGTCGGAAGAGATCCGGAAGCAGTATAACGATCAGACCTCCACACTGTTCGGCCGCCGCTGGAAAGGCCGGCTCAGTCCGCGTCTCGGTATCTCCCATCCGGTATCGGACAACCAGACGCTCTTCTTCTCGTACGGTCACTTCTCCAAACTGCCCCGACCCACCTACGTCTATTCGAAGCTGACGGAGAGCAGCGCCCGTTCCTCCGTGCAGACCATCGGCAATCCGAACCTGAATCCGGAAACGACCGTGGCGTACGAATTGGGTCTGCGCAACCAGATCACCGAGAATGATGTGCTGACGCTGACCGCCTACTACAAGGACATCTTCGATTACATCACCGCCCGCAGCGTCCGTGCCACCAGTGCCCGGTTCTCCCGCGGTTCGTACACCACGTATGTCAACTCGGATTATGCCCGTACGCGCGGATTCGAATTCGATTACACGCACCGCTTCTCGCCGCAGTTCCGCACGACGATGTCCGGTTCCTATTCCATCGCGACCGGCAAGAGCTCCTCGGCCACCGAAGCCCTCTTCAATATCGCCAGCGGCGGACGGGAAGCGACCATCAAAGAGAATTTTGTTTCCTGGGACCGTCCGTGGCAGGTGAATCTCACTTCCATTCTGAATGTGAAGAAGGGGGAACCGCTGTTCGAGTTCGGCGAAGGGATCCTGGAGGATTACAGTGTCTATACCCGCGCCTTCTATCAATCCGGCAAACGGTATACCGCACAGCTGCTCTCCGGTACGGCGATCGACGGCCGTCCCGAGTACCGCTCCGACCTCGACAATCTGCTGCAGGAGGTGGGTGAGTATTGGTTCTACATCAACATGAACATCGAGAAATATTTCGATCTGGGATTCGGCCGGATGACCGTCAGCCTGGAGATCCAGAATCTGCTGGACAATAAGAACCCGCAGATCATCAATCCGGTGACCGGAACGGCCTACGAGTACGGTGATCCGACGCCGACCTCGTACAACGATCCGCTCTATCCGGACCTGCAGGGGACGATCTCACCGTATCCGTATAATCCTGCCCGGTATCTTGCGCCGCGCACCGCACGTCTGGGGATCTCGCTCCGATTCTGATATGACCGACTCCCGCTCACATATCGTCCGTTCCACATTGCGGCTGGTCATAGCCGTCACCGCTCTGCTGTTCCTGCAGCAGTCCGCGACGGCACAGCTGGTGCCGAACCTCGGCGGTCAGCGTTCCGGTATCTCGTCGTTCCAGTTCCTGAAGATCGGTGCGGATGCCCGCGGTGCAGCGATGGGGGAGGCCGTGGTCGCCGTGACGAACGATGTCGGTGCGCTGTTCTGGAACCCGGCCGGTCTCACCAATGCCGCTTCCGATCAGGTCCTCTTCTCGCACACGGAATGGGTGGTCGATCTGAAACACGAGTTCCTCGGGATGAGTTATTCGCTCGGCGGGAACGATTTCCTGGGTCTCTCGTTCATCTCGCTCCATACCGATCCGATGCAGGTCACCACGGAATATCGTCCGACCGGGACAGGGAACTACTTCAGCTATAGTGATATCGCCGTCGGCGCGACCTATGCCCGGAAGATGACCGACCAGTTCAGTTTCGGTATCACGGCCCGGTACGTGCGCGAGACGATCGCCGAACTGCATGCCGATGCGGTGATGATCGATATCGGTACATACTATTTCATGGGACTCGGATCGTCCCGGTTCTCCGTGGTCGTGACGAATTTCGGGGATAATGTCAGCCCGGCCGGTTCCGTTGCGAACGGTGCCGGTGTTACGGTCACATCGTTCCAGGATTTCTCACCGCCGACCATGTTCAAACTGGGATATGCGTTCGAACCGATCCAGGATGAATTGAACCGGCTGACCGCGTCCATCCAGCTGAACCATCCCAATGACAATGCCGAGAACATCCGTGTCGGTGCGGAATATGAATACGACCATATGTTCTTCCTGCGTGCCGGCGTGAAGAGAACCATCGGTGAATCGATCCTCGGCCGTTCCACATCGTCCGCAGAGGATCTCTCCTTCGGCGGCGGCGTCCGCATCCCCCTCGGTATCACGATCGCCAATGTCGATTATGCCTTCACCAACTTCAACGAACTCGGATCGGTCCACAGGATCTCGGTGATGGTGAGTTACTGATATGAATAGATCCCTCCTTATCATAGCGCTCGCTGTCCTGCTGCTGACCGGTTGTCAGGAGAAATTCGATGTGTCGACGTTACCGCCGAACACACAGCTTGTCTCGTCCGGCGATACGACCTATATCCAGAAGGATTCCTGGGGCGGATTCAACCGTCCGCGCTCCATCATGTACGGCCTGGACCAGTTGATCTATGTGACCGATACGGAGAATAACCGTATCGTGATGCTCAATCAGGCAGGGCAGGTGCTGAGCACCAGCGGCTTCATCCGCCGCCCGATCGCGATCGCGCAGGACCTGAAGCTGGACCTGCTCGTCGGCGCAGAGACCATCGAACCGGCCACGAACGATACCATTGGAGTGCTGCTCCGCATCAAGCTGGTCGCGGCCAGTCACAATCTGCAGACCGCTCAGATCGATACCATCTGGAAGGAACCGGCCCGTCCCAAACGGCGCTTTGTCGGCATCGCGGTGGTCCTGAACAATGAATATCTTGTCGCCCGCAACGGTCCGGACAATTCCAGTATCGTCGATCCCGATGCGCGCATCCTCCGTTTCCGGTACCGCCCGAATGCGGTCACGAAGAAGGATTCGTTCATCACGCCGCTCGGTGAGTTGCAGTCCGGCGCCGGTACCTCCATCACGCATCTGAATCATCCGACCGGCATCGCATCATTCCCGAACAGCGGTGATTTCATCGTTACGCAGAGTTCGGACGGTGTGCAGTACTCGGCCATCTGGATGGTCTTCAATAAGACAGCAGACTTCGAGGTCTGGCTACCGAAATTCGACCCGACCAATCCGGACCAGCGCAGCACCGATTTCATCAAACCGAACCGGTACAAGAATGCGCTTGGTGTCGGCATTGACCGGGTCCGCCGCGATATCTTCATCGTGGATGCGGAGCTGGACAGCCTGGCGAAGTTCAACCGCAACGGACGGTTCAAATCCGAATCCTTCGGGAAAGGGACGCCCGGCATGTCCCTGAACAATCCCGGCGGCGTCGCTGTTGCCGAGAACACCCTCTATGTCTGCGATACGGACAATAACCGTATCGTGCTCTACCGACTCTCCACTGATACGCAATAAGAGCTGATGCCCTCCGGTACCGGCTCTTGACCTGTCGTTCATCCCGTCGATCCTTGCCCAGTTCCACACTCAATATCGTCATCTTCAGCGGCGCCGGACTTTCCACGGAGAGCGGGATCCTGACGTTCCGTGACAGCAATGGACTGTGGGAACAGCACCGCATCGAGGATGTCGCTTCACCGGAAGGATGGAGACGTGATCCGGCGCTGGTCCTGGAGTTCTATGCCAAAAGGTATCATGCGCAGGCGGCATGCCTTCCAAATCCTGCACATCATGCCATCGCACGGCTCGCTGCCCGCCATTCCGTCCTGAATATCACCCAGAATATCGACACGCTATTGGAGCGGGCAGGATGCTCCGGCGTATGGCACCTGCATGGAAGGATTGACCGGCAGAAATGCGAAGAGCATCATTCGCTCGGCTTTCCGGGCGATGCTGGAATGTTCACCTGTGATTTCCTCTCGGCGATCGAACGGCCGATCGCATTAGGGGACCAGTGTCCCAAGTGCGGCGGTCAACTCCGTCCGGATATCGTCTGGTTCGGGGAACCGGTCGACATGCGGGAGGAGGAACTTGGGAAGTGGGTGCGGAAGGCGGATATCTTCATCGGTGTCGGGACTTCGGCACAGGTCTATCCGGCTGCGGGACTCCTATCCATCTTTCGGAATACGCCGGAGCGGTTCTTCGTCGACCCGCATCCCAACTATGATGTGTTGGATGGATTTACAGTACGCACCGGCAGCGCGAGTGCGGAGTTGCCGCCGCTGATCGATTCGCTGATCGCCCGTTGAAACAGAAGAGCCATCCCGAAGGATGGCTCTTCTGTTTTTCCCGATAAGAGAAACTGCGGTGCTTGATCACCCTGTATTGCGGAGTCCCGCTGCGATCCCGTTGATGCAGAGGAACATCGTCTCCTCCAGTTCCTTCCGCTGTTCCTCCTCCAGTTTCGATGTGCGGAGTCTGCGCAGCAGTTCCACCTGGATGAGACTCATCGGATCGACGTACGGATTCCGCAGCAGGATGGAACGCTGCAGCGTGGCATTGTTATCCAGCAGGTGACGCTGGCCGGTGATCCGGACCAGCAGTGCGGTGCTCCGGTCGAAATGACCGCGCAGTGCGGTGAAGGTCCGATCGCGGAGTTCGTCCGGTTCCACCAGCCCTGCATACATCTGCGCGATCTCCATATCCGCTTTTGCGATGATCATCTGGATGTTGTCCACCATCGCCCGGAAGAAGTTCCAGTGCCGGTACATCTGCTGCAGTGCCGGGAGGGGAGCCGT
>JABWAK010000087.1 GCA_013361065.1 Bacteroidota bacterium | reverse complement strand
ATTCATTACGGAAGATGTCAAATAATCTGCCATATGATAAAGCGGACCCGCGATCAATTGAGCGGTATGCCAAGGAATTGGTCGGGAAGTCCCTACGGGATGTTCTCGGCGATATCGTCGTAAAGGATAATGATGGCAAGGGCAATTTAGGGAACCTTGTCGAGGAACAATATTTCATGTATAAGCCCAACTCAAAATCCGAGCCGGATTTTGCAGAAGCCGGTGTGGAACTGAAGACAACCCCGCTTAAAAAAATCAAGAAAGGTCTTGTACCGAAGGAACGGCTAGTCCTGAACATCATCAACTATCAGGAGGAACATAAGCACTACTTCCGCGAAAGCAGCTTCTGGAAGAAGAACTCCTTATTATTGCTCATGTTCTATCTATATGATGAACACGCCATCAACATTGACTATATCTTCAAGATCGTGCGTCTTTGGGAGTTCCCACCGGAGGACCTGAAGATCATCCGTGATGATTGGGAGGCCATCGTCAAGAAGATCCGTGAGGGGAAGGCCCACGAACTTTCGGAAGGCGATACCTTCTACCTTGGTGCTTGCACAAAAGGGGCGAATAAAGAGTCCGTTCGAAGTCAGGCTAATTCAGATATCTCAGCCAAGCAACGTGCTTTTTCCCTTAAATCAAAGTACCTCAAATACATCATCGACACCTCCCTCACGAACACCCCCATCCGAATCGACCGTCAGGAACAAGAGCTCGTCCTCAGTGAACCGTATAGCCTTGTCGCTGAGAAATTGACCACCTATCGAACTAGGCGCAAGAACGATGATGCTATTGTTTCCTCACTAACTGACTATAAGCCCGGTGAAACCTTCGAGCAATTGATCTACCGACGCTTCGAACCATACATCGGCAAAACAGAAGACGAGCTATTTGAAGAATTCGGTATTCCTAAAACCAAAGCGAAGAATAGGTATCACATATTAGCTGCGAGGATCATGGGAGTGAAGGGTAATCGGATCGAGGAGTTCGAGAAAGCTGATGTGTTGATGAAGACTATCCGATTGGAACGGAAGGGAACATTGAAGGAAAGTATGTCATTCGCGCAGATTGATTATTCAGGAATCCTTGAGGAGGAATGGGAAGAGTCCTACTGGTTTGAAACTATCACAAAACGGTTTTTCTTTGTGATATTTCAAAAAGATATCAGCAATCGCTTATTGTTAAAACGAGTAATGTTCTGGACAATGCCATTTAAGGATTTGAATATTGCAAGTCAATTTTGGCAGGATATTAGAGCAAAAATTAAAGCGGATGACTTTTTACATTTTTGGAAGATTAGTGACAACAATGTTTTCCATGTCAGACCAAAAGCAAAAAACAGTTTTGATAGAGTAGAAAGCCCCAACGGCAAACTTGAGAAGAGATTCTGTTATTGGATTAATGCAAAGTACATTCAACATACTATCGGATAAATAATTTCAGCATCATTTCGTCATTAAATACATTGGCTATCAAATAAATTATGTCTAGTTGGTGCTAATTGTGGGAACACTTTAAGTGCCATTTTTAATGATATAGCATTAATTCCAATCGGTTTTCTCACTAAACCTCCAGCAAATTTAATAAAGTCAACCCTATTGAGTAAGACACCTATTAAATTTGCATAGGTTAACATATTGTTTTCCCTACCAACGCCTTTAGAAATATCATACCCAAGAGTCTGATACTTTACATCCTCATTCACAGCAATCATATCTAAGTAATACAAGAACACTTCGATATCGAATATTTCATTGTGTTCGATTAATGTATGAAGTTGGTTAAGAATCTCCGGATTGATATAATATCGCCAATTATTATTCTCGTCTTTCCGATGGTCTAGGCAATATGCATTTCTTACCAAGAGACAACCCAATAGTTCAAGAGCAAGGGGAGCAAACAGAAGTGCTTTAAATTTGTTAAAGATTTCTTGAAATGATCCATCGTTGGCAACAATTTCGTTATTCCTTATTAATGTAGCCGTCATGTCATTTGGATTACTCCCAATTGATCCATCTCGGTAACGGACGGTGGTAAGAAAAAACTCTTTACCGGGCTTACCATAAGCCAATTTAATTTCTTTTACTCTATAAATTTCAGTGTATGTTTTGTCGCTTTCAGAAACTCCAGAATTAAAACCTGTTGCCTCAATTATGAGTTCTTGGCGAATTATTAATGCTATATCGCGAAGTTTTTTCCTTTTTACAGATGGCAAAGATAAACATTCCACATTGAACACTCGTCTATATTTATTCGGCAATATGAATTAAGGAGTCTATGGTTCAATACCATGCTTCTTCCAATCAGCTAATTCAATATTATAGAAATTCCCTTTTGCGTCTTTCCTTGTTTTAATAAACTGCAATAAAGTATTTACTCCTGTTGATGAACCATTACAGACAAGATATCCGCATGAAGGTATTTTATTAATAGATATCAAAGCATCCCAATACATAACCAATTGATATAAATCGATAGGGGCAGCTTTTCCTTTTTTCACTTCAAAAATATCAATTGGCCCTCCAGAAGAACTCTGGTCCCAATAAATGTCTACAAATACACCATGGTTACAATCATATTCCTTTTCAACTATATGGTGAGGTTTTGAAATACCTTTTATCTGAGTGAATAGAGCATCCCTTAAATCCGATTCGGATTTCCCACCACCATGAGGTAGGTCCTCTGCTTTGATTTGAGATTGTATTCCGTCCACAATAGCATGCCAAGCTTCACTATCAAAATCAATACTTGTTTTATTGTTTAAGGTAGGGGGTGCCAACTTCTTATCCCCTGGTATAATAAATTCTCCAGCAATACCATTTAATGATGGATGGCGATCTCTTTGCCAAATCTGACTGACTAGTCTTGTTGCTACAGTTCTTTTCCCCACTCGTATGTCTACACCCTGGGATTCAGGAGAATGTTTGTAATAATACCACCGTTTTTTTGTCTGGTTGGATTCTTTATCTATTAGTCCAACAGTTCCTGTAACGACTGTTTTCTGCCCACCTAAAGTAATTTCAAATGAAATATTTGTTTTGTTTTTATAGTCTGGGTAAACGGGATCAACATAGTCTTCATTCTCCAAATTAATTGATGTTACAATTTGGATGTTTGACCTAATTCCTTCCTCTAGGTATGCACGGTAAAATACTCCTAAGTGCTCCCTCAAATAGTCCATTATTCTTCCTATATCTCTTGGGAGTGCTCCTCGTCGCTCAACTGCAACAGATTGCAAATAACTCAATGGTATTACAATTTCACATATTGTGCCTGTCTCCTTCGAAGCATAGACAGGCCATTCTGACATCGGCGACGAAATAATTGGCATTTCAAAGCCAAAAGGTCTTTGGCATTGAAAAAACAATCCTCTCTTTAACGCAATTTCATCTCTTGTGCGAAATATCCAACTCAATTTTGTTAATTGCTCGGATTTCGCTAACACATTTTTTAAACCGAAACCATGTTCATTTAAATGTGAATCATTTTTTGGCGGATGACCTAATGTAAAGACATCAGATTCTAATTTATCAATTGGAATTCCCGGCCCTGTATCCCATACTCTTAGCACAAATAAATCCCCACCATCTGCATGATTCGAAAGATCAACACGTATCTTATTGCGTGATACTGTTGCCGCTAAAGAATTGTCTACCAACTCAGCAACCATATTATGCAGATGCAATGGCGCTTGTGCAAGCCCTTTAACAGTACCTATCTGATGAGGTATACCTTTAGTGAGTTTTTGCATTATTCCCTCCGAAATATTTTTAACTAAATATTCAAAGAAAAACGATTGTTTACATATTCAATTTACCAAGTTTTAATTAATCCTTTATCTATATTCGGAACTATTTATAATATCTTAGTGATTTTGCAAATTAAATATGAAGTATTTGCAGTTAGTTTGCAAAAGTACGTTGAATTTCCCCATCCTCGAGATACCCATTTCATCTCATACACCCCCG
Source organism: Bacteroidota bacterium (assembly GCA_013361065.1). GTDB lineage: Bacteria > Bacteroidota > Ignavibacteria > UBA10030 > UBA8401 > UBA8401. Next base: position 10,030 of record JABWAK010000087.1, on the reverse strand, counting down.
CCTCCTCCCTTCCTTTCACCAATGTTTCCACTTCCCTTCCCAGGATGTCATAGATCTTCAGCGTCACATCGGCCGGGGCGGATAGCTGATAGCGGATGGTGGTGCTTGTGCTGAACGGATTGGGATAGTTCTGATAGAGGACGGCGGTCCCGGGCGGGATGTCGTTGCCGTCCAGCACTTTGCGGAGCAGCAGTCCTTCGGGATCCAGTTCCATGGAGGTGGGCCGGACCGGCAGGCGGACATCGTAGTTTTGCTCCGCCGCATCGTTGAGCAGCGTGATCACCGTGTCCATCCCCGTCCCGCGGAACCGCACCGGCAGCGGCATTCGGAACACCGGCGGGTCGGTCCTCTCCCCCAGCTGACGGATAGTGACCCGCTGTGCCGAAAGCGCGCCGTTCTCCTTCCATTCCCCCGAGAGCACATAAGTCGGCACACCGCTGCCGTACACCCACTGCCGGAAGAAGTAGCCCAGGTCGGTGCCGGTCACCTGCTCGCAGATGTCCCGGAAATCCTGCGTGGTGGCGGTGGCGTACATCAGCGGCGGATGGCCGGCGTAGGTGCGGAGGATGCGGAAGAAGAGCGAGTCGCCGGTCACGTGCCGCAGCATCTGCAGCACCGCTGCCCCCTTGGCATACATCAGCGCAAAGTTGAAGAGCGCGCCGGGACGGGTCGTGTCCGGACGGCCGAGCACACCGGACGCCGCAGCGGCCGATGCCATGAGCGGCGCCATGTACTGACGGAGTCGCGCCGTGCCGTACATCCGCTCCAGATAGAGTCCGGTGGAATACTCCGCGAACCCTTCGTTCAGCCAGAGGTCGCTCCAGCTGCGGCAGGTGATCATATCTCCGAACCATTGGTGCGCCAGCTCGTGCGCCACGATCTCTTCGTCGTACACTCCGAGCGAGGTCATTGTCTGATGCTCCATCCCCCCGCCGGTGAACTCGGCGTGACCGTACTTCTCGCGCAGGAACGGGTACGGACCGAACAGCGGCGTGAAGATGCGGAGCATGTCGACTGTCTTCGCGAGCACAGGACGCGCCTCCGCTTCATGTTCCGGCAAGACATAATTAAGTATCTCCAGCGAATCGGACGGACCGTACCGGAACCAGTCCGAGAACTGCGTGTAGTTCGTCACCGCCACGGAGATCAGATACGGTGCGATGGGATACCGGGTCTTCCAGTGATACTGCCGCCGTCCGCCTCCGGCATCCGCTGCGCTCACCAGCACTCCCTGCGAACCGGCCTTGAATGCGGAGTCGCAGGTGATCAGGATATCGGCCGAGTCCGCCTTGTCACTCGGCGTGTTCCGGCACGGCCACCAGTCCATCGAACCGTACGGCTCGCTGAGACTGAAGATCCACGGCGTGCCGTTATGCTGCGAGAAGCTGAAACTGCCGAATCCGGAGGGGACCGGCGTTCCCTTATAATAGATGAGCGCTGTGATGCTCTCCCCGGTCACATACGGCCGGCTGAGCGTGACATCGAACGAGCTGCTCCGCTGGATGAAGAAGGCGGAAGCGCCGTCCACCACCACGGAATCGATCGTCATCGCCCCGGAAAGATCGAGCGTGAGCGCTGCGGACGAAGGTGCCGTGCAGATCCCGCGGACCGTCACTGCGCCGCGCAGATAGTTCGGGTCGAGGTGGATGGAGAGTTCCAGCCGGTAGTACTGCGCATCGAACCAGTGACTGGCGCTCGTTGCCGGTGCGGTCTGCCGGTGATGCTGCAGTCGTTTCTCCGGCTCCTTCGCATGGGGATGCTGCGCATGCATTGCGAACGGCACCAGAAGAAGCATCGTCATTGCTGCGATGCGGCGGTATGGTGAGGGAGTGGGCATTGATGAGAAGTTGGTGACTGACCGATGGTGACTGTCACCAACCTAGCATTAGCGTTCTGGTGACAGTCACCGACAGATCAAGGGTGACTGTCACCAACCAAGTTTTGGCGTTCTGGTGACAGTCACCAACCGTGCAACGGTGACAGTCACCGATTAAAATATCAGGAAATGGCGCAAGGGAAGCAACGGCAGAGAACGGGATCCTTTTCTTCTCTTCTTGAATTGATCAGACACACCTCTAAGGTAAGTCTTGTCAATCCTTGACGGTCAATGCAATATTCGTGACAGTTCAAAGGACATTGGATATATTTCACAACGATGTCCAACAAAACACGCTACATCCAATCCTCTCAGACCTTTTTCCACGTCTACAACCGCGGCGCCGACAGGGCAGCAATATTTTTCCAAGAACGGCATTATCTCGATTTCGTGCAAAGGATGAAGAACGCAGTTGATCCTCAAGTGCTGGAGATCGTGGCCTTTTGTCTCATGCCGAATCACTATCACCTCATCCTCTATCAAAAAATACCGTATGCAATTCCTGCATTCATACGCGCAGTCTGTGAAGGGTATGTCAAGTCGGTCAACCTACAATATTTTCGAACCGGCCATCTTTTCGAGGGGAGATACCGCATCAAACCGATAACCGCTGATGAGTATCTGCTCCACCTCGCCCGATATATCCATCGGAATCCCATTCGTGCACGACTGGTCACAGCTGTAGAAGCGTGGCAGCACAGTAATTATCAATGTTGTATATCTGGAATCGACGATGGTGTAACGAGTCCCGGAATACTACTTGGACTTGCCGGAGGGACAAGAGAATATCAAAAATTCGTTGAAGAGTATGTTGACGATGACAGGAAGAACGTAGCGGGGATGTTGTTTTGACCGAGGGTGACTGACCGTTGGTGACTGTCACCGGCAGTCCGTTGGTGACTGTCACCAACCAAGCTTTGGCGTAATGGTGACAGTCACCACACCAACCAAGCGTTGGCGCTCAAACCGATGGTGACTGTCACCAACCAAGTTTTGACGCTCTGGTGACAGTCACCGACCTTACCGTCCGTCATTCACTAGCAATTCCCCCGCCGCATCGTACGGAGTGCGGGTGCGGGCGAGGATGGCGGGAAGTGCGGATTCCAGCTGTTGTTTCCGGGCGGTGTTCCAGAAGGTGACGGTGAAATGGTCCCGGATGATCTCCTCGATCCGCGACCGCATTTGTGCTGTGCGGCGACGGAGGAACGAGCCGTTCCCCTCCATCCAGGCGCGGTGGCGGGCCACTTCGGACGCGATGAGGTCGATGCCGATCCCTTCGCTGGCGGTGGACTTCACCACATCCGCCATCCAGGAATGCTCGTCGTGCGGACGGAACCCGAGGATCATTTTAATGGACATCACCGCCTGCTCGGCACCGGGACGGTCCGCCTTGTTCATCACGAAGAAATCAGCGATCTCCATCAATCCCGCCTTCATTGCCTGGATGCCGTCTCCTGATTCCGGGACAAGTACCACCACGGTCGTATCGGCTGCGCCGGCAATATCCAGTTCGGATTGTCCCACACCGACGGTCTCGAAGAGGATGATGTTGAATCCGGCAGCATCCAGGATATCGGCCGCTTCGCGCGTCTTCTTGCTCAGTCCCCCGAGCGAACCGCGTGACGCCATGGAACGAATGAACACCCCCTCGTCCATCTCCACATCACTCATCCGCACACGGTCCCCCAGCAGCGCACCGCCGGTGAAGGGACTGGTCGGGTCGACAGCAATGATGCCAACCTTGAGTCCCTGTGCGCGGTAGTGCTTCGCCAGTTTGTTCGTCAGTGTGCTCTTCCCTGCGCCGGGCGGACCGGTGATACCGATGCGGTACGCATTGCCTGTCTTTCGGTACACTTCCGCAAGGAACTGCTCTGCACCGGGATTATCATTCTCCACGAACGTGATGGCACGGGCGATCGTGCGCCGGTCACCGGAGAGAAGCTTGGATATATCGAGAGAAGAAGGCACTATATAAAAAAAATGAGTTGGGTGTTAGGTGCTAGGTATTAGGTACTAGGTACAGGAAAAGATCAGTTCCAATGTTCATTGCTAATTGTTCATTGTCAATTGCTAGTGGGTTTTAAAGTACTCCACGGTCTTTTTCAACCCTTCTTCCAGCGTGACCGTCTGTTTCCAGCCGAGCGTGTCGCTGATCTTCTTCGCAGTGATGACGCTCCGCATCTGCTCCCCTGCTTTCGCCGGGATATGTTTCTCCTCGCAGGAGGAGCCGGTCAGCGCACGGATGTGGCCGAAGAGTTGGTTCACATCGGTCTCGATACCGGTGCCGATGTTGAAGATGTTCGAGCCCTGATACCCGAGCGCCAGCAGGTTACCCTGCACCACATCGCCGACATAGACGTAATCCCGCGTCTGCTTCCCGTCCCCGTTGATCACCGGCTGTTCCCCTTTCAGCATTCGCTGCGTGAAGATCGCCACGACCCCGGCATCACCATGCGGGTTCTGGCGGGGACCGTAGATGTTCGCATAGCGAAGGATGACATGATCGATCCCGTAGATCTCCTTATAGAAGAAGAGGTACTTCTCCGTGACCAGTTTGGTGATCCCGTACGGGGAGAGCGGGCGGTTGGGATGCTCCTCGTCTGCCGGGAAGTAATCCTGTTCGCCGTAGATGGCGCCGCCGGTGGAGGAGAAAATGACCTTCTTCAGTCCGTGCTTCCTCCCTGCTTCCATCAGGTTCAGGAAACCGAGCACGTTCACGGACGCATCGAATTTCGGATCTGCCACGGAACGCCGCACATCCATCTGTGCTGCCAGATGCGCCATCACCTCGATCTTCTCATCACGGAACACGTTCTCCACAGCAGGGTCCTGGATATCCATGCGATAGACCTTTGCTTTCGGATTGACGTTCTGTTCCTTGCCGCTGGAGAAATCATCGACGATGATGACCGTATGCCCCGCGGCGATGAACGCATCCACGACATGGGATCCGATGAATCCGGCGCCGCCGGTGACCATGATATTCATAGCATTCCTTTTGATGGTTGACGAACTACTGTTTCGCTTTGCTGCCGATATCCTTGCGGTAATACATCCCGTCGAAGCCGATTCTGCGCACTGCTGCGTAGGCCCGTTCGATGGTGGCACCCAGTCCTTCTCCGACCGCCGTCACGCCGAGTACGCGCCCTCCGGCTGTGACCGGCTTCCCGTCCTTCACTGCTGTGCCGGCATGGAAGACCGCCGCATCCCGCGAAGCTGCATCCAGTCCGCTGATCGGTCTCCCCTTTTCGTAAGCATCAGGATATCCCTGCGATGCGATCACCACGCAGACTGCTGCGGAGGGATGGAGACGAAGCTGATACGATCCGACCGTACCGGCCGCACATGCATGGAACAGCTCATACAGATCGCTGGCGATCAACGGCATCACGACCTGCGTCTCCGGGTCGCCAAGCCGGCAGTTGTATTCCACTACTTTCGGTCCGGCGGCGGTCATCATCAGTCCCACATATAAGCAACCTTTGTAGGGATGACCTTCCGCTTTCATGCCTGCGAGGGTCGGACGGATGATCTCCCGCTCCACCCGTTCCAGGATAGCGGGGGTGACGACCGGAGCCGGTGCATACGCACCCATGCCGCCGGTATTCTTGCCGGTGTCGCCGTCCCCGATGCGCTTATGGTCCTGCGCCGGCGAGAGCACTGCATAGTCGGTACCGTCGCACATCGCGAAGACGGACGCTTCTTCCCCTTCCATGAACTCTTCGATGACGATCGTGCTGCCGGCATCACCGAACACATTATCCTGAAAGTACTCCTTCAGTGCTGTGAGCGCTTCTTCCCTGGTTGCACAGATCGCGACCCCTTTGCCGGCCGCCAGCCCGTCCGTTTTGATCACGTACGGTGCCGGATGCTCCTGCACATATCGCACTGCAGCCGCATGATCGTCCTTGTGGAACGTTGCATATGCCGCGGTCGGGATGTTGTGCCGCTGCAGGAACTGCTTCAGGAACTTCTTGCTCCCTTCCACCTGAGCGGCGGCGCGGGAAGGACCGAAGATGACCAGTCCCCGTTCTTCGAACAGATCGACGATCCCTTTCACCAGCGGCGCTTCACTGCCGACCACGGTCAGCGCCACGTTGTTCGTCTGTGCGAACTGGGCGAGGCCGTAGATATCCTCCGCCATGATCGCCACGCATTCCGCATCGGCAGCGATACCAGCATTGCCCGGGGCGCAATAGATCTTCGTCACCTGCGGGCTCTGTTTCAGCTTCCACACGATCGCATGTTCCCGTCCGCCGGACCCGACCACCAGTACGTTCATCCGTTACACCTCGAGGAATTTGGTGAAGACCTTGGCCAGTTCGCCGGTCAGTTTCTCCCTGTTGTACTTGTCGATCACCTCAGGACGGGCACCGCGGAGCTCCTTCCGCTCGTACTGATCGTACAGCTGCACGATGGCGGCGGCGATCGCATCCACATCGGTCGGGTCCACACAAGTGCCTCCCGCCTCCTCGATCGTGGAACGCAGGTACCCTTTGGTCACACACCCCAGGATCCTCTTGCCGGTGCCGATGTACTCAAAGAGCTTTCCGGGCGTCATCAGATCATCCTGGTTGATCAGCCACAGCACATCCGATGCCAGCAGGTAGCGCACCGCTTCCTTATGCTCCAGGTACCCGAGCAGGTTCACCGAGTTCTGCAAGCCGAGCTGGTTCACCAGATTGATATGCTCGGGACGGAAAAGACCGACGAAGCATGCTTCGATGCGTCCCCGCAGCCGCGGCTGTTCCTTCATCACTTTCGCGAGCGCCTGCAGGAAGTGGACCGGGGTGATGGTGCCGTAGAACATGCCGGAATAGGTGATGCGCATCTTCTCCGTATGCGGCAGGACGTTCCGGTTCGGCACCTGGAGGTCCGCAGGATCGAAGCCGTGCGACAGGATGGTGATGTCGTTGTATCCCAGGAACTTGTGCCGCTGGATGAGTTCCTCCTTCACATGCCGGCTGGTGGTGAGGATCATGTCCGACTTGTGCACCACATGCTTCTCCTTCCGGTAATGCAGGTACCGGTGGAGCGGTGTGGGGAAGTATTTGTAGGGATAGTTGATCCACGAATCACGGTAGTCGATCACGAGCGGCACGCCGTACCGCTTCTTCAGCTCCACGCCGATCAGGAAATCGGTCACCGGCGGCGCGGTGGCGAACAGCACGTCGAACTTCTCCTTCTTCAGCAGCTCGCCGGCCGCTTTCACCGCATGCTTCTTCCATCCGATCTTGTTGTCCGGGATGAAGAACGTATCGCTCAGGAAGGTGAGGAACTTGCGGGTCCCTTCCTTCGGCATCTTCACGAGGTCCTTTTTATTCTTGTGGAGCACCGCATTCGGGTCGGTGGACTGCGTGCGGACCACACGAATATTGAGCTGTTCGATCTCCTTGAGCAGCGATTCATCCTTCGCGTAATACGCGGTGTTGCCGATGGTGAGCACGGTCGGCTCCCAGCCGTACTGCGGCAGATATTTGACGAACTTCAGCGTCCGCTGCACGCCGCTGCCGCCGAGCGGGGGGAAGTAATATGCGATGATGAGAACTTTTTTCATGTCAGATGATGATCAATTCCTTGGGTGATGCTGTCAGTACCTCGCAGCCGTGATCGCGGACGATCACGGTGTCCTCGATGCGGATGCCGAACCGGCCCGGCAGATAGATGCCCGGCTCGATGGTGACCACATTGCCGTTCCGGAGGATATCGCTGCTCTTCGGAGCGATGCGCGGCAGTTCATGGATGTCCAGTCCCACGCCGTGACCGAGCGAATGACCGAAGAATTTCCCGTATCCTTTCGCGGCGATGGTGCGCCGCGCCGCCGCGTCGACCGTCTTTGCCTTCACGCCGCTCCGGACCCGGTCGCAGCCGCGCTGCTGGGCATCCTTCACGATCGCGTAGACGTTCTTCATCTCCGGGGTCGGTCTGCCGAGACAGATCGTCCTGGTCATATCGGAATGGTATCCGCGGTACAGACAGCCGAAATCGAGTGTGATGAACTCGCGCGGTGCGAGTTTCTTGTCCGTCGCCGTCCCGTGCGGCAGCGCGCCCCGGATACCGCTCGCCACGATCACATCGAACGAATCGTTCTCCGCACCGAGCTGCTTGTGTTTGTAGGAGATCTCCGCCGAGAGCTCCAGTTCGGTCATGCCGGGACGGACGATCCCCAATACATGCCGGAAAACCTTGTCGGAGATATCGAAGGCGGCGGTGAGGGACTGCAGTTCGGTATTGTCCTTCACGGCGCGGAGGGATTCAACGATCCCGGAGGTGAGGATGACCCGTTTCGGTCCGATGCAGGCGCGGACCGTTTCGAACGAAGCGACCGTGAGATGGTCCTTCTCGAAGGCGATGCGGCGGAGACCGTCAACAGCGCCGGTCTTCACGGCAAACTGGATGAGACTTCCTTTGGCGATCCGTTTCCGTCCGGCAGCGACCTCGGTCTGCATCATCTCCCGGTACCGGAAATCGGTGAGGAAGAGGGACGAAGACGGCGAGACGATGAGCAGTCCGTTGGAGCCGGTGTACCCGCACAGGTACCGCAACGACGCAGCGTGCGAGGTGATGAATGCGTCGCAGCGTTTCGGTTTCAGAGCGGACCGGAGTGCGGTGAGACGTCGGGAGAATATGGCGGTCTGTTCGCCGGTCATCCGTGATAGTTCGGTGCTTCCTTGGTGATGTGGATGTCGTGCGGATGGCTCTCGCGGAGACCGGCCGCACTCATCTTCACGAACTGACCGCGTTCCTGCAGTGCGGTGATATTCTCTGCTCCGCAGTATCCCATCGCCGCGCGGAGACCGCCGACCATCTGGTAGACCGTTGCGCTCAGTTCACCTTTGTACGGCACACGTCCTTCGATCCCTTCGGGAACGAGCTTCTGCACATCGTCCTCCACATCCTGGAAGTACCGGTCCTTGCTCCCTTCCTTCATTGCATCGATGGAACCCATGCCGCGGTAGAGCTTGTAGGTCCGGCCTTCATACAGCACCTTCTCGCCCGGGCTTTCCTGCAGTCCGGCGAAGAGCCCTCCCACCATCACGCAATCGGCGCCGGCAGCGATCGCCTTCGCGATGTCGCCGGTCTGTTTGATGCCGCCGTCGGCGATCACCGGGATGCCGTACTTCCGTGCCGCGGCGGCACAATCCATCACCGCGGTCACCTGCGGCACGCCAACGCCTGCCACGATGCGCGTGGTGCAGATGGAACCGGGTCCGATGCCGACCTTGATGCAGTCCGCACCGGCTTTGATGAGGTCCTTGGCTGCTTCCGCTGTTCCTACATTCCCTGCGATCACATCGATGGCGAATTTCGCTTTCACCCGTTTCACCATATCCATCACTCCTTTGGAGTGACCGTGCGCCGTATCGATGATGATCACGTCAGCGCCGGCATTTACGAGTGCTTCCACCCGGTCCATCGTATCGCCGGTGACGCCGACCGCCGCGCCGACCCGCAGCCGGCCGTGCCGGTCCTTGCAGGCGTTCGGATACCGTTTCTTCTTCTGGATATCCTTGAACGTGATGAGTCCTTTGAGCTTCCCGTTCTTGTCCACCACCGGCAGCTTCTCGATCTTGTGCTTCTGCAGGATCACTTCGGCCTCTTCCAGCGTGGTGCCGAGCGGGGCGGTGATGAGGTTCGTAGAGGTCATCACGTCGGCCACCTTCAGCGAGCGGTTCGGCTGAAAGCGGAGGTCGCGATTGGTGAGGATGCCGACCAGTTTCCCTTCAGCGACGATCGGGATGCCGGAGACGCTGAACTTCGTCATCAGATCGAGCACATCGCCGACCGTCTTGTCCGCCGTAAGCGTGACCGGATTCATGATCATACCGCTCTCGGACCGCTTCACTTTGTCCACTTCCTCGGCCTGCCGTTCGATGGAGAGGTTCTTGTGGATGATGCCGATCCCCCCTTCGCGCGCCAGGGCGATGGCCATCTCGGATTCGGTGACAGTGTCCATCGCCGCCGACAGCAGCGGGATGTTCAGCCGGATGTTCCGGGTCAGCCGGGTGGAGACATCCACCTCGCGGGGGAGTACGGAGGATTTCGCAGGAACGAGGAGCACGTCGTCATACGTGATCGCTTCGCCGATGATCTTCTTCTGTCGCATACCGGTCCTTTTCTCTTAAAAACACGCGAAGGATGCAGAGTGCATCC
>JABWAK010000005.1 GCA_013361065.1 Bacteroidota bacterium | reverse complement strand
GGATGCCCTGCGGCTGGGGAGGCGGGACTGCTCGGGCAAGGAATGCCTGCCATATCAACTCATCTGGGGCTCTTTCCGTCAGCACCTCGAAGGCAACGGCCACGACCCCCAAGTGCTCGTTCAGGTCACAGGTGAAGGCATGTGCCGGAACTGCATGTTCACGACCAAGGACCGGATCTCTCTCGAACGCTTGGGGCGAGAGGTGAACGTGAGCGTGCGCGACTTCCAGGCTGAACGCGACTTCGGCTGGTCGTTCACACCACGCATCGCACTCGGGCTCGTCGCCTGGGACATCCTCTACCAGCTCGCGTCCTACCACCGACCGCACGAGAGCTCTCCTGGGGAGGTGGACGAGGTCTACCGGCAGGCATGCACCGAGCTCGAGTCGCTGATCGAACGGCCCGCCGGCGACGGGCCGGCCAAAGTGGTATCGATGGCCCGAGCTGTCCGCGACGTGACCGCTCTCCTCGACAGGGCTGCCGAGGCCTTTGCCGAGATAGAACGCAACGCACACGACTCCGGTGAGCTGCGCACGATCCTGCTCAGCGGCGACATCTACGTGCGCGTCGACGAGTTCGCCAGCGACCAGCTGGTACGCCGCCTCAACGAGCGGGGCATTCGAGTCATCGTGGAACCGACACAGGTCCTCCTCGAATACCTCGCACATGTGGGCGCGCGTGAGCTTGTGCGCCTGCCGAAGGGGGGACCGCGTGGTCCGAACCTGTTCGCGAACGGGATGACTCGGCTCCGCGGCCTCCTCTACTCGAGGGTACGCAGGCACCACGAATGGCTTCCTGCACCGGACATCGCCGGTCTGCTCACCGAATCGAGACAGGTCCTCGACCGCTATCCCCAGGGTGAGGCTCCGGTCACTGTCGGCTCGGTCCTCCACCACTGGAACAATGGACTCTGCGACGGCGTCGTCGTCGTGAGTCCGTGGGGGTGCGGCCCGGCGCTGATCGCGGAGAGCCTCCTGCGCCACCGTCACGAGATACCCATGCTGTTCGTGTACGTGGACGGCTCACCCATCGACGAGCGACGCCTGAACGCCTTCGCCTTCCGGCTCCGCCGGGAGCCGGTCCGTACCTTGGCCTGAGGACCGCGAGAGGGCAGGCATCATCCCGGCTCGGGCGGCTGGACCTGCCTGCAGCGCACCGTTCCCCGCCGTCCACGGCCTCGCGTGTGCACTGGCGGGAATTCTCCGCGTTTGGGGGCCGACTGTGACCGGCTGGGTGATCGTCGGCCTCGCGCTCGCGTGGGATGTGTGGGCGGCTGCGACGGGCCGGGAGACGATGACGGCCGTCACCCACGCCTTCCAACGCAGACACCCGGCCTGCGCCGTCGCCGCCTTGGGAGTGGGCGGGGTCGCCGCATGGCATCTCCTCGTAGAACCACTGCGGGACGCTTGCCAGACCTGACCACCTCTGCCGGATTGACACCAGGAACTCAGGTGGCCTGGGCAGAATGTCGATGCACAGAGCGGAGTCCGGGGATGGTAGGTTGAGTGCACAGGTTGTGAATCGAATCACAAGCGTGTAACTCGTCAGGAAGGAGGGGGCATCCAGTGAACGTGGCACCAGTCTGGGACGACAACGTCATCAGCTACAGAGATGCGCTTCGCGCCCAAGTCGAGGACCTCTCCGAGATCGAGGAACGCATCCTGGGACTCGCTCTCGGCCTCCGTCACGCACGCGAAGCCACCGAGCTGCGTATCTACGCTCAGGATGCCGCCGTAGATCCCGAGATCGCCAAGGCGATCGAGGAGACCGAGCAGGCCCTCGCTGCGGGGGACCTCAGCCATCTCGCTGATGCTGACACGGTCCGCAAGGAGATGCTCAAGGCGTTCGAAGGAGTGCAGGCATCGCAGTATAGCAAGAAGTTGTCGGAGTTGACACTACGTGGAGCAATGGAAAATGGAATATTCTCCAATGGAGGTGTAGCACCATATGGATATGTTCGCAAAGCGATAAACCTTAAAACACAATCTGATAGGATCCTTCATCAAGGTGACTGGTCCATATCCGGGCAAGAGAAAGTTGTCTGGAGTCCTGGAGATAGTGTCGAAGTGAATACAGTCCGGTTCATCTTTGACGAAAGATTAAAAGGGCACGGATACACATACATTGCAATGCTTTTGAACCAAAAGTCAATCCCTTGTGCTAAGCGAGGGAGATGGCGTAATCGTGACCAGAAGTGGTCTTCGGCAACGATTAAATGTATCATCGAAAATCACTCTTACTTCGGTGCCCGTGTCTACAACAAAAACAGTATGAGTAAAATCAGGGCGGATGCTGATGGGCGATCGAAGACCCATTCGCAATATCCACACTGGAAAAACTCACCGGACAAGTGGTTGATCGTTGAGAACGCACATGAGCCATTGGTCTCGAAAGAGGTATGGTTAAAAGCGAATTCTTTCCGTAGACCTGGAGGTAATAGGTCGAAAAACAAGACCCATGCGCCGTATCTACTTTCGAGTCTGATGGTATGCAGTAAATGTGGCTACCACTATCAGGGACAGACAAGCGGAAAAAGGGGGCACAATTATTACCGCTATGTTTGCGGTGGATATAATTCGAAGGGTATCTGTGATTTCATTCCGATCAAAAGAGACCCTTTGGAAACATTTGTTCTTCAGTCAATTGTATCGTCATTTGATCAATATCGACTGCCCGGTTTAATACAAAAACATCTGGAAAGGATGGTGAAGCTACGTCCAGAAGCGGAGCGTGAGTTGGAAGCTCAACTAACATTATCCGCAAATGAGGTTGATAAAAAATTACGTAACATTCGGAAGGCGGTAGAGGAGGGAGCGTCTTACAGAACCTTTCAACAAAGGGTGGACGATCTCGAGCGGGAAAAGGAACAATTGCAGCACCAAATTGAGGAGAACAGATTAAAACTGAATCAGGCGTTCTCCATTGATTCGGTCGCTCCAATTGTCCAGAAGTTCATGAGCCAATTTGAAGAAATAATGAACACGATCTCAATCCCAGAAAAGCGCGAGGTCGTTCGGCGTTGCGTCGAACGGATTTATGTTGACCACGATAAACGGAAAATCAGTTGTTATATCCGAAAAGTGCCCATTGTGAACAAAGAAATTATGGACATATATTCGGAAGGTTTAAAACAACAACCGGCGACCTTTCGGTCACCGGTTGTCATTGAGGATGTAGCGGGGGAGGGACTTGAACCCACGACCTACGGATTATGATTCCGACGCTCTAACCAACTGAGCTACCCCGCCAAAAAGCAATGTATAATTGAGAATGAAGAATAACAGAACAAATTCCGTCGCTCTCACCAACTGCCTGCCCCGATGTTTTTTATCGGGGATCTACCCCGCCAAAAAGCAATGTATAATGCAGAATTGAGAATGAAGAATTTAAAAAAACTCTAGAATCGTCTTACTTCAATTCCACAAAACCTTCAAAATCAACGGTATTACTGATGATTTTGTCAACTATGATACCAAAAAAATGGAAAAATTCCAAGACAAAAAAATCTCAGACTTCATCGTTAACTATGGAACTTGCATCACACGAACAATCAGAGCAGAAATGTAACTTTCTTGTCCGAATTCGTAAAATGAATCTCACTGTTCCTGAACCTTGACCATCGTGAAAGAGAATGTGCCGTATGCATCATCGTTTGATCTTCCTGTCTGTCATCCTGACTTCCATCCTGATCTCACAACAATCATTCACTCCGCGGATCGATCCGCAGCGTCCTGTGCGCAGCAGTGCGATGCCGGTCATTCCGGCTGATTCGATTGTCAGCGTCATCGTCGAATTCCGTGAATTGCCGTTGTTCCTGACGCAGCAGAACAGCGCAGGCAATGCACCGCTGCCGGATTACCGTCAGCGGTTCACGCAATTCCTGCAGGACCTCCGCTCAGCGTCCGCAACGGCGTCGGTCTCTCCGTCCGCTCCGGTCACCGTGCGGCGGGAGTTCACCTCGGTCTTCTTCGGCATGAGCGCGGAGATGCCGTACGGTCTTTCTGTTGCTGCTGCAGCATTGCCGTATGTGAAGAAGGTCCACCGGACCAGGCCGGTCCGCGCTACGCTCCATAAATCGATCCCGCAGATCCGTGCGAACGAGATCTGGACGAACCTGGGAGTGCGCGGCGAGGGAGTGACAGTCGGTATCATCGATACCGGGATCGACTATCTCCATCCGGCACTTGGCGGTGCGTTCGGAGCGGGAGCGAAGGTCGTGGGAGGGTATGATTTTTACAACGGCGACAACGACCCGATGGATGATAACGGACATGGGACGCACGTTGCCGGCATCGTCGCCGCCGATGCGGCGGATGTGAAAGGGGTGGCACCGAAAGCGAAACTGTACGCCTTCAAAGTACTCGGTGCGGAAGGGGGCGGCAGTATGGATGACATCATCGCTGCGGTGGAACGGTGCGTCGATCCGAACAATGACGGGAACATGAACGACCGGCTCGACATCGTGAACATGAGCCTCGGTGCGGACGGCGGTGAGCCGGATGACGCACCGTCCGTTGCGGTGGACAATGCAACGGCGCTCGGTGTGACCTTCGTGATCGCTGCCGGGAATTCCGGCTATGCGGAGAGTTTCCCGGGTAAGGACGGCAACTATTATTATTCCGGACTCGAGACGATCGGGAGTCCGGGTACGTCGCGCCGTGCCATCACGGTCGGTGCGATCGATTCCGTGAACAACCTTGCCTACTTCTCCTCCAAAGGACCGACGCCGGGTGAGTACGGCATCAAACCGGATGTGGTGGCGCCCGGAGTGAATATCCGTTCGCTGTTCCCGGGGAACGGCATGCTCGTGGAGAGCGGAACATCGATGGCTTCCCCGATGGTGGCGGGTGTCGCCGCGCTGCTGAAGTCGATCGATCCCGCGCTGACACCGGCGCAGATCAAATCCAAACTGGTGAACGGTGCGGTGGACCTCGGGATGAAGCCGGTCCATCAGGGCGCCGGCCGGGTGGATGCCGTGCGAGCAGCGGCTCTTTCGGCGACGGCTGAACCGGTCCATCTGAGTTTCGGACTGGACGATCCGGCCATGACCACCTGGACGAGCGTGGAGACCGTGAAAGTGACGAACCGGAAGAACGTTGCACAGAATTTTTCTGCAACCTTCACCGGCGGTGCTGCCGGTGTGACCGTTTCCGCGGCGCCCTCCAACTTCACCGTTGCCGCCGGCGGAACACAGACGGTTCTGGTGACCATCTCCGTGAACAATGCGGTCATTCCGATCGTGGACGGTGATATCATTCTGTATAGCGGCGTGATGCAGTTGAAGAGCGCCGCTGACACGCTCCGTCTTCCGTGGATGTTCAGCCGGACCACCCGGATGCTGCTGACATTCAGCCATCCGCATGCATACTTCCTTGGGGTGAGCGAGAACAGTTATTTCGCTCCGTACTATGACAAGATGTTCTCGCGTGTGCGTCAACTCGACCCGCTCACCTGGGAAGTGACCGGACCGGCGATCGAGCCGTACGATTTCGGCGTCCATTTCCGCGACCAGTCCGCCCTGGTGCTTAAGACGGGGAATGTGTTCGACGGCGCGGAAACATTCGCATTCAACGCCGCGGAGGCGCTCCACACCGTCACATTCGGCGGTGTGGATCAGGATAATGTTCCATTCTCGTCCCTTTCCGGTATGCGTCGGAGTCTCCGTGTGGCGATGCCGAAAGGAATCATGTTCGCTTCATTGCCGGCCGGGACCGCGACCATCATTGTCTCGCCGGTGGGGAATGATTTTCAGTTCCATCCGACGCAGGTGCAGATCGATCTCAAGAGTGCAAAACGGGTTGTGCTTCCTCAATATCCGGTCTTCACCGGGATGTCTGGGAATGTCACCGTATCCAACCCGCCGGCAGGATTTGTGCATCAGAAACTGCGGTTCATTATGCCGGACGGAGTGACGGCGACGCGGTTCTTCACCGAGGTGATCGCTATGGAATTGTCGGGCGGGGAATATTACTACAATACGTCCATCGTTGGCGCTGATACCATTAACGTCCCGACCGGGGACCATACCGTCGATCTGTTCTTGATGCCGGGAGCGGACCCGGTCCACTCTGCATCCGTTGCATTCCATACCAACAGTTCATACGATAAGAACACGTATCTGGACATGTCCACGCGGTATCTTTCCGTGGTGAACGACAGTCTCATGCTCGGACTGCCATCTCAACGGTTGGCGACATCGTATCTTTCTCCGGCAGGGGCAACGCTCACATTCGGTGATGCACCGGTGTTCGTGACGAACCTGTCGTACAACAATTCCTTCGGTCCGTCGATCCATTTCAATCCGATCTATTTCGGTTCGTTGTTCGAGTTCCGGTATGCGGATGTCAATACCGGCCATTATGCGATCTATGACGATGCCGGTGTGCTGCTGAAGGAGTCTCCGCTCAATGATTTTCCGCGGGATCCGTTCCCGGCGGAACTGAAGCGGCACACGCTGGTGCTGACGACCCACGGGTATCGCGTGCGGAAGGCGATGGGAACGCTCACGCTCCGCAATGAGGTGGACCTCTCCAAACCGAACGCGGATGCACCGATCTTCACCTCGCTGATGGTGCGGAACAGCGCCGGTACGGCATCCTCCGGACTGACGAAAGGCGATCAGGCGACACTCCGCTTCTCCTCCAAAGTGCTGACGTTCCCCTCACAGCTTCCGGTGCACGATTCGACGAGAGTGTGGTACAAGAAGTTCAGAAGCACGGTCTGGATCCCGCTCCCCGCAACGCTGATCTCTGCGGTCGCGGATAAGGATGGAGCCGTCTATACCGTACCGCTCGCCGCCGCGACGGCGGAGGATTCTACCGGCATCGATCTGCGCATCCGCACGGTGGATGAGAACGGGAATGCAGCGGTGATGACATTGTCCCCGGCATTCTCCGTCGGCAACTGGCAGGATGACGGCACGACGGATATTCCGGAGGAAGGAGCCGTTGTACCGCTCCGCTTCGCATTGGAACAGAATTTCCCGAATCCTTTCAATCCCATTACGACCATCCGGTATCATGTGCCGGCGGCGGGCGAAGTGCGGCTTGCGGTGTTCGATCTGCTGGGTCGCGAGGTGGCGCTGCTGACGGAAGGAGTGCGTGCCGCTGGTTCCTATACGGCTTCGTTCAATGCGGCCCACCTTTCCAGCGGTGTCTATCTGTACCGGCTGACGGCAGGAGGGATGACGAATGTGCGGAAGATGATGCTGGTGAAGTGACCGATACGGCTGCACTTCAGCAGCAGAGGAGAGTACAACAAAAAAGGGCTGCGTCAGCCCTTTTTTGTTGTACGGTATCCCGTGTGGAGCGGTGATCTATTTCACCAGCGTCATCCGCCGGACGATGCGGTTGCTACCGGTCTCGAGTGTATAAAGATAGCTGCCGCTGGAGAGACGCGAACCGTCGAAGGAGACCTCGTGCGTCCCCGCTTCGAACATCCCTTCCGCTGCCACAGCGACCTCCCTGCCGAGCATGTCGAAGATACGCACCACTGCTCGCTGCGCAGAGGGGAGCGAGAAGCGGAACAGGGTGGAGGGGTTGAACGGGTTCGGATAGTTCTGCGTCAGTTCTGCGGAAGCCGGAATCACCGGTGCATCGACGCGGCGGACACTGACCGGTCCTGCCGGCCAGTTGGTGCCGATGATGATGCCGTCGATGGTCGCTGCGACGGAGGTCGTTGCGCTTCCCTGACGGATGCCGACCGCGTTGATGAGGTTCTGTCCTGCCGTCGCCGAATTGACGGCGGTCGCCGCTCCGGCTGCTGCTTCCGTTGCCGGGACGCCGGAGGGGATGATCCAAAGCCGCACATCATCATTGCCGGCAGTGCTGATCGTGTACTTGATCACGGCGAGATAGGTAACATTCTTGGAGTAGTTGGTGGTACCGTAGACGACAGTGGAAGTGTTGCTGACGCCGAAGTTCACAGCGCCGCCAACGATCCGGACGAAGAGACGGGAAGAGAATGACGTGAAAGAAGCCGGAGCGGTCCTCGTCCCGAGATGGAAGAGATGATCCCCGGTCTTATCCGACGCTGCATCGGTCACACGGATGAGCAGGGAGGAGTAGATGGTGGTACCGTCCGCATTCTGTTCCTCGAATCCTTTGTTCACATCGATGCCGCCGGCGTTACCGACCGCAACGGCATTCCCGGCATTCTTCGAATATCCGGTGTAGGTCAATCCTGCCGTGGTGGTGAGGGGAGCGGTGGTGCCGCTGTGAACGCTCCAGCCATTATCCGCCAGTGCACCGGTGAACTCGAAATCCTCCGTGATCAGCGCAGCGCCGGCCGGACGGGCATTCCCGATGACATTGATGCTCCCGGTCGTGTTTCCCGCAGTCACGGTCACCGCACTCCTTGCCTCAGGATCATCCACCGCCGGATCGGACGCTTCATTCGCACCATTATAGTATTCCGCGGCGATCGGATTGACGAACGAGAGTCCGGTGGCTTCGTAGGAATAGGGCCCGACGCTCGAACCTTCGATGAAATCCGTTTCGATCGGTTCCACGCGGACCACATAGGAGCCGGGAGCGAGACCGGAGATGGTATAGTTCCCGTTGTTCTGTTCGAAATAGTCGGTCACGGTGGAGATACGGTTCATCAGGGAGTCGGCACCGGTGCTGATAGCGACGACATTCGCACCGCGCACAACCGAGCCGTTGGCGCGCGTGACCGCACCGGAAATGGAACCGACTGTAGCAGCGTACCCTGCTTCAGGATAGAGTGTGGAGATGGCGGCGATATCATCCGGGTTCAATGCGCCGAGCGGCACATCGTTGACGGTCGCGAAGGGGTACATGGTCGGCACATAGATGGTCTGAGAGGAGTTATTGATGAACTCCGAACCGATCTGTGTATGGTCCAGGCCAAGGAAATGCCCGAACTCATGCACGAAGGTCGCCTTCCATTCATCGTAGGTGAAGGAGCTGGCGGTGCCGTCGGCGAACAGGCCGTTCATCACCGCTTCGCCCTCGTCATAATCCCCGTCGTTGTCCGAATCGCCGGAGCCGGCGAAACCGATGACGCTCTCGGAAGCGCCGACACCGAACAATTCGTCGGTGATGGCACCGTCACTGTCGAAGATGATCGGGTTGATGCCGTCGTACTTGAAGTCGGTCAGCGTGGTATAGCTGAGGAAATTGGTGCCGTTCACATCCACCGGCAGCGTGTCGGCATCCGTGTGGGCGAACGAGACGTTCGAGGTGGCGACATCCTGCCAGACCTTGAAGCATTCGTTCGCCAGGGTGCGTGCCTGTGTGCTGCTGAAGACGCCGAGCGGTCCGCGGTCCAGCTTGTAGGAGATCACGTTGGACTGATAACGGTATGCTTTATTATTGAGCGTATACAATGGTCCGCCGGCGAACACAATGGAGGTCGCCGCGGTGAGTGATACCAGAAGGGTAAGGAATCGTTTCATCGTCATGGTCATTTCTTCAGTTCAGTGATGAGGTTGCGGAGCGTCTGTGTGAACTCGTCCGCATCGATCGTCTGCATGCCGCCGTTCAGCCAGGAACTGCGTGCGAGTGTCTTGGTCAGTTTTATTCCGGCGAAGAGCTGCGGATGATCCGCACCGATCCGTACGACCGGAGCATCGGATGCTGCGTCCTTCACCACAGTGAAGGTGCCCTGGCCCATGCCAACCGGGCTGGTGAAGCCGGATTTGCTGGGGGCGAAGAACAGGCCGATGATCTCCTGACCGGCGGTGTACCGCGGCATCTCGGAGAACCGGAGCGTGCGTTTGCTATTGGAACCGCCGATCATCTTGAGGGTGATCATGGATTCCGGGGCACCGTACAGGTTCTGCTGCACCTGAATGGTGACAAAGGTGGAGAGGATGTTGGTGACCGGATCTGTTGCCGATTCGACCTTGACGACCGTCCCGCGCACGATGATGGCGGCGTCGGAGACGATCCGTTCGATGTTCATCCGGATGGTGCGCTGACCCATAGCGGTCTGCATCGAACCGATGACCAGCACGGTAAGGACCAGGGCGCGGAATGCTGCTTTCATTGATACTCCTGACTGGGAAAAAAAAATAACGGACCATCACTGCAGTCCGTTACAACAAAATACCACATTAAATCCTCAATATAAACATCCTTTTTCACTTTACGCCGGCGATCGCGGACCATGCCGTTCGCGATCGTGCGCATCCGGCCGATACCGGTCATGCAAACGGTGTGGAGCGTTCTACCGGGGCAAAGAATCTCCCGGACCGGTCTTTCGCTTCTGAGGCTATTTTTTGTATATTATTGCCAGAATGGCAAATAGAATACTCGTCGTCGAGGACGACAGCAATATCGAACAATTGGTGACCTTCAAGCTGAAGAACTCGGGTTTTGAGGTCTTCAACGCACGCAATGGCAAAGAAGCGCTGGATTTCCTTCAGAAGAACAGTGTGGACCTGGTCGTGACCGATGTGATGATGCCGGTCATGGGAGGGAAGGAACTGGTGATGGAATTGAAGAAGGATCCCAAGACCCGCTCCATACCGACCGTGATGCTCACATCACGGACGCTGGAGAAGGAGATCGTTGAAGGGTTCGAACTGGGGGTGGAGGACTATATCAAGAAACCGTTCAGTCCCCAGGAATTCATCGTCCGGATCAAAACCGTGCTTGCCCGCCGCAAGACCTGAACCCATTGACGCATGCTACGTTCACAGAAGCGGTTCCTCTATACTCATAAGATCTTCCTTGTCATCGCCCTTCTGTTGTTCATCGTCTTCGTACTTCCGTTCGCCTACTGGTCCATACTCCCGACCCGCCCCCTCTCCCTGTTCCTGATCGATAAGACGACCGCGGACGATTACCGTGAGCACCGCTCCCTGTTCTGGCTGCTCACCCATTGGAAGTACGTCGATCCTGTCACCGGAACCTATTACGACGCAACGAAGGATTTCTACGGCTACGATCCTGCGGACAGTTCGTTCAGTCCGGTGGAGGCCCTGCAGTTGAACAAGGCGGACCTGCTGTACATCGCCGATACGTACGGTGTGTACCGGTATCCCATGAATTATGACAGTTACGAGCGGTTACTGCCCGACCACTACATCCCGATCCAGTTCGAGTACGGCGGTTTGAGTGCACAGGAAATGGATGCGATCGAATCGTTCGATTCGCTCGGCAGGATGAGCATTGCGGAGTTCAATACCCTGCAGGACCCGCAGCTGGATGACTGGCGCACCCAACGCCGGCTGGAACGGATGTTCGGTGTGCATTACACCGGTGCATTAGGACGGTACTACGATGATCTCAACTCCGCCGCCCGGTGGATGAAGGACCTGTACGAACGCCGGTACCTTGCCAAGTGGGATTTCTCCGGCCGCGGTATCATTATCATCGTGGACCGGACGAGCGGGGATGACAAGACCGAGGTGGTGGTGCTGGATGCCGGAGACCTTGCGCACACGCCGGTCTTCATCCGGACCTCTGCCGACCCTCTGCTGCAGGGAACGGAGGATGAAGTGCCGTACTATTATTTCTTCGAATTCCTCACGGCGGACAGTACTTCGCAGGTGATCGCTGAGTATGAGATCGAATGCACGAAGAGCGGCCGGGAGAAGATGGATGCCGCCGGTCTGCCGGTGCGGTTCCCGGCCGTGGTCTCCACCGATGCCGGCCGGAAACTGTACTTCGGCGGTGATTTCGTGGATAACAGAGTGGAGACGATGCTGACCCAGTACTGGAATGTGGAATTCCTGCTGACGAAGCTCTTCTCGTTCTATTTCGTGTCCGATCAGACAAGATTCTTCTGGAAGTTCTACCTGCCGATGATGGAGAATGTCTTCCGGCGGGCGACCGACCGGTCATTGGCGTACAGACCGTCCCCCGTACCGTAACCACGCAGGAGAGACCGCTATCTTCTTCCTCTTTGTACTTGTCACGACGTTCTTCGCGCTCTTTCTGATCGCCATTGGATCGATCGGTCTGATCGTGGCCAAAGTACGGGAATCGACCGTGGAATCGACCCGCGGATCGCATGATGCCCGTACCCGTCAGGCATTGAATGCCTACCTCTTCTCCGACATTCCGACGGCGGATCCCGCCGAGGACCGGAACGCTTTCATCACGCAACTGGAGCCGCTGCTGATCGCGCTGAAGATCGAACTCGATATCGATCCGTTCGCCCGCCGTCATGCCCGCCGCCGGTCGCTGAAACGCGTGATGCTCCAATTGACCAGCGAGGTGATCGGCGAGACCCGCATCCGTCTGACGCGGGCGTTCGAGTACTTCGGCTTCGTCGATGAGACCGTGCGCACACTGGATGACCATCGGTGGTGGGTCCGGGCGAAAGGATGCAAGAACGCCGGACTGATGCTCAACGAAGCGGCCCTGCCGCACCTGGAACGCTGCCTGGATGATGAGAATGATGATGTCCGGATCGAAGCAGCGCAGGCGATGCTGGACATCGCCGGAGTGGAGATCATCGCTCCGATCCTGATGCGGCTGCAGGGGATGTCGTTATGGATGCAAGTGCGTCTCTCGCGTTCCATCCTTCGGTACGGCGAGCACGCTGTGGAACCGCTCGTGCATGGGATGCGGTCCGAATATCCGGTGGTGCAGGGGTTCTGTGCAGAGATGCTCGGCATTCTGGGCGATGTGAAGGCGGTGCCGACGCTGCTGGAATACATCGATTATACCGTGCCGGAGGTGAAGCACAAGAGTCTCGTCGCTCTCGGACGGCTCGGTGATGACCGGAGCGTTCCGGTGATCAAACGGTTCCTGGATTCCGACGATGAACGGCTCCGGATCGATGCTGCCCGGGCAGCGGGCGCCATGTCGTCCCCGTCGCTCGCCTATTCGCTGCACTGGATGCTGGTGAAGGATACGATGAATGTGAAATTGGCGGCCGGGGAAGCGCTCTCACGGTCCGGTGAGATGGGTCTCAAGAGCCTCCGGTATGCGATGGACCTCGGGAATGAGGATGTACGGAAAGTGGCGATGCAATACCTGCATGAAGCGGGAGTGGACGTGCATGCACCGCGGGAAGAGGACGGGGGGCTGCTATGATGGAGTTCATGACCGGATTCAGCGATTCCATCCTCTCCACGTATGCCGTGTTCATCATCGGCTTCTTCATCTTCGTGAACGTGTTCTACTTCTCCATGTACACGATCTCGTTCGGCGCCATCCTGACCTATCTGCGCCGGCATATGTTCTGCGATTACCGGGTCATCGTGCAGTCCGAACTGACCCCGGCCGTCTCCATCCTGGCCCCGGCCTACAATGAATCCGCGACCTGCATCGAGAGCGTCAACTCGCTCCTCAAATTGAATTACCCGACCGCCGAAGTGGTGTTCATCAACGACGGCAGCAAGGATGATACGCTCGATGTAGTCATCCGGGAGTTCGATCTGGTGCGGACGGAACGGGTCTACGTACCGGTCATCGCCACGAAGCCGGTGCGCGGCATCTACGTCTCCAGGAAACCGGAGTACCGAAAGCTGATCGTGGTGGACAAACAGAACGGCGGCAAGGCGGATGCGCTGAACGTGGGGATCAACGTCTCCCGGTACGAACTGATCTGTGCCATCGATGCCGATTCCATTCTGGAGGATGACGCGCTCATCAAAGTGGCGAAACCGTTCCTGGATGACGACCGTGTGGTGGCCGTGGGCGGCATCGTGCGGATCGCCAATGGCTGCAAGATCGAACGGGGCCGCGTCTCGGAGGTGCGTCTCTCTAACAAACTGGTGCCGTCGTTCCAGGTGATCGAGTACTACCGCGCGTACCTGTCCGGACGGATGGGGTGGGGTGCCATCAATGGACTGCTGATCATCTCCGGTGCCTTCGGACTCTTCAAACGGGACCTGGTGCTGCAGGTCGGCGGGTACAAACATGATACGGTCGGCGAGGATATGGAACTGGTGGTGCGGATGCACCGGCATTGCCTGGAGAACAATATCCCGTACCGTGTGGAGTTCGTCCCGGACCCGGTCTGCTGGACCGAAGCGCCGGAGACGCTGAAAGTGCTCGGGCGGCAGCGGAACCGTTGGCACCGCGGATTGCTGGACACACTGCTGATCCACCGGAAGATGCTCTTCAACAAACGGTACAAAGTGCTCGGACTGGTCAGCGTACCGTATTTCGTCTTCATCGAACTGCTCGGACCGGTGATCGAGGCGATGGGGTACCTGGCGGTCGGCTTCGGATACTATCTCGGGATGGTCAATCTGGAGATCTTCCTGCTCTTCTTCATCGTCTCGGTGATCTACGGCGTGATGTTCTCCGTCAGTTCTGTCATCCTGGAGGAGATCTCGTTCCACCGGTACCCCCGCACGCGGGACCTGGTGAAACTGCTGGTGCTGGCGGTGGTGGAGAACTTCGGGTACCGGCAGATCACTGTCTGGTGGCGCATGAAAGCATTCTGGGACTATGCACGCGGTGTGCAGAGCTGGGGTGTGATGACCAGGGTCGGGTTCAAGAAATAATGTTTTGTCTATGAGTGATCGTCCATCCATTTCCTCCATTGCCACCAGCGTGCTGTACCGATCCCATCCGTACGTGATGGTGAATGTGTTCGCTCTGTTCGTCCTTTCCGTGATCCGGACCTATGAGCTCATCCGCGTCTCCGGTGCGCTGCCGGAGGGCACATCAGTATTCCCGCTGGTCCTGCAGATCGTCCGCGTGGACCTGTTGACCTGGGGTCCGCTTCTGTTCGTCCTCACAATGTTGTACCTGACGCTGTCGCAGTTCTTCGGAGACCGCGCCGCGCTGCGGGTCCACACCATCCTGCTGTCCGTCATCGCCGCCGTCTCGGTCGGTCTCTCCCAGTATTTCAGCATGACGCTGGTGCCGCTCGGTGCTGATCTCTTCGGTTATTCCTGGAGTGATATCACCGAGACCGTCACAGCGTCCGGCGGGCTCGATCTTCTTGCAGTTGGCGGGATCATCATGGTGATCGCGGTGATGCTCTTGCTGCCGTGGGCAGCACGCCGGCTGCCGTCCCCCCGTCCCATGATCGTCGCATTCTACATCGCCTGTGCCGCTGCGGTCCCGCTGCGGCCGCTCCTGATGCCGGCGTCCGATGCATTCGGATCGGAGACAGTGCATGCCGTGGTGCAGAACAAACCGGCGGTCTTCGCAGAGAGTGCGGGAGGGTACCTGTGGCGGGTGATGACCGGAGGGACCGGATACTCATCCGATGAATATCCTCTGCTCCGGGAATCCGAGTTCATCGACGTGCTCGGTCCGTTCCTCACGCAGCGTGATGCCCGGCCGAACATCGTGATCATCATGATAGAAGGACTGGGGAGTGCATTCGTTGCAGGAGGGAACTACAGCGGGTTCACACCGTTCCTCGACTCGCTGGCGGCATCGAACCTCTACTGGAAGAATATGCTCAGCACGACCGGCCGCACCTTCGGTGTCCTGCCGTCGCTCACGGCCTCCCTGCCGTTCGGACGGCAGGGGTTCCTGGAACTGAGGGAAGGGATGCCCGACCATCATTCCCTTTTCACACTGCTGCGTCAGAACGGCTACCGGACATCGTACTTCTATGGCGGCACGATCGGCTTCGACCAGCAGGATCTGTTCCTGGAACGCCAGGGAGTCGACCGGATCGTCTCGGACAAGGATTTCCCGCCGCCGTACGAACGGTCGCCGCAGAACAAGGAAGGGTTCACCTGGGGGTTCGCGGATGCGGACCTCTTCCGCCGGTCGCTGGAGATCATCGGCACGGGAAGCAGTGCGCCGCGGCTGGATGTGTACATGACCCTCTCCACGCATGAGCCGTTCCTGGTGCCGGAAGCAGACCGGTACCGTGCCCTGGCAGAACGGATCGCGGCCGCACCGGACCGTACGGAGGAGTTCCGGCGCCGGTTCTCCCAGCATGAGGAGATCTTCACGGCACTGCTCTATACCGATGATGCGCTCCGTTCCTTCTTCACCGCGTACCGACAGCGCGCCGAGTATGCGAACACCATCTTCATCATCACCGGCGACCACCGGCTGATCCCGGTACCGATGGAATCGAAGATCGACCGGTACCGGGTGCCAATGATCATCGCTTCGCCGATGGTGTCGCGTCCCGCCGTCTTCGCATCGGTCTCCACGCATGCCGATCTCGTTCCGACACTCCTCGGTCATCTGCATCAGCGGTATCAGCTCACCTTCCCGCCGCTGCAGCATTGGATCGGTACGGCGATGGATACGGCATCCGGATTCCGCAACCTCCGTTCACGTGCGTTCATGCCGTTCAAAGGGGAGATCTCCGATTATATCGACGGGGAGTATTTCCTCTCCGGGGACCGGCTTTTCCGGTTGAACACCAGACTCTATGCGGAGGAAGTGTCGATCGACACGCTCCGCGACCGTCTCCGGTCGGAACGTGATGCATTCATCCGATTGAATGATATCGTCACGGCTCATAACCGGCTGCTGCCGTCGGTGAACCGACCGGTCGGGATCCCGGAGACCGTGCATGATGATTCCCTCTTCCTGGTGATCGATTCGTGGAAGCGGAACACAGACCAACTCTATGCCCTGGCACGCGATACGGCCTTCTCCGGCCATTATGCCGACGCCCGGGTCATCTGCCGGAAATTGCTCACCATCGATGCGGATTATCACGATGTGCGGCTGCTGATGGCCGGCACCTATGCGTGGGAGCGCCGGTTCGAGGATGCACGCCGGGAGTATGATGAGATCGTCCGCCGTGCTCCGGGCTATGCCGATGCGTACTTCGGGCTCTCCCGGGTGGAGTTCTGGAACGGCAATAATGAGCAGGCGCTGCGGTACATCGACCGCACCATCGCGCTCATGCCCCGGGATCCGTTCGCGCAGGTGATGAAAGCACGGATCCATTTCGCCATGGACCGTGATTCCGAAGCGCTGGCGGAACTGGGAGGCATCCTCCGGACCCCGTCATCGCCCGCGTATGCCGAAGCGAAGGAATTGAAAGAGAAATACGACAGCGGTTCATTCCGCTGACCGCCGGTACCGTACCGGCCGGTCCAACACGATCCACACTGAGGACTACGAACATGACGATGCGTCTGACCCTGCTGCTTCTGTCCTTCGCTGCTGCCGTTCCGGTATGCGCGCAGACCCCGCTCGATTCCCTCGGTGCCGAGGAACTCTTCCTGCGCGGCCGTGACCTTGCCTTTGCCGGGCAGCGGGATTCATCCCGGATCCTTCTGCGGAAGGCGCTAGAGAAGAGTCCGTCATATGCCGATATCCGTATCCTGCTCGCCCGGACCTATGCCTGGGACGGGAGGAGGAGGGAGGCGCGCGAGGAACTGGCGACGGTCATCGCGAACAAGAAAGGATACCGGGATGCCTATGATGCTGCGATCGATGTGGAGATGTGGGATGACAAATACACCGCAGCGCTGAAACTCTGCAATGAAGCGATCCGGTTCTTCCCGAACGATGAGGCACTGCTGGTAAAGAAGGTGAGAATCTACCGGGCGCTGAATATGGACCAGGAAGCGCTGCTGACGATCTCCATCCTCGAGGAGATCAACCGCTCGAATCCGGAGATCGAGCCGCTACGCGAGTCGATTTCCACCAAAGGGATCCTGAACAGCGCCGGCATCTCCTATTCGTACGACTGGACCTCCGAGAGTCCCCGGCCCAATCAGATCGCTGCGCTGCAGTACAGCCGTTCCACCCGCTACGGCACGGTGATCGGACGGATCAATATGGCGGACCGGAGGAGGAAGACCAAACTACAGTATGAGGTGGAGGCGTATCCGTCCATCATGAGCGGCGTGTATGCGTATGTGAATTACGGGTATGCCGATACCGCCGGTGCGGTCCTGTTCCCAGCGCATCGTATCGGGCTCGAACTCTTTTTCTCACTCCCTGCGAGTTTCGAGGCATCGATCGGCTCACGTCATCTCTATTTCGATCCGGCACCGGTGAACATCTACACCGGTTCGGTCGGATACTACGTCGGTAATTACTGGATCTCGCTCCGCACCTACATCACGCCGGGGGATTTCAGCTTCTCGCGGTCCGTCTCGCTCACCACGCGGTGGTACTTCGGCGACGGCAACTATCTCTTCGGGAAGGCCGGCGGCGGCGTCTCGCCGGATGAGGACCGGTTCATCGATTCGGCCGGCGCGGCCATCTATAATATCGGCTCCACCGGCATCGGGGGCGGCATCCAGTACCTGTTCGATCCGTTCTCCTCCGTCACCGCATCGGCCGATTATTCCCGGCAGGAATTGTCCTACCGACGCGGCACGTACATGGATGTCTATTCACTCTCCCTGTCGTATAAGTACAAGTTCTGAGCCGGCCATGACGAACCGTTCCTTTCACCGGTCCCCCGCACGTTTGAAGGGATGACCATGGACCTGCCGCAGCTCATCCTTCAGCCGATCGGCATCATCCGGACCCCGTACCGGGAGAAGCAGCATGCTCCGCGGCAGCCGGGGGCTGACAAGAAGACGACCGAAGGGATCATCGAACTGCTGCCGGACAGGAATTTCGATCAGGCTTTGGAGTATCTCGAAGGTTTCGAGCGTATTTGGATCATCTTCTGGTTCCATCAGAACGCCGGATGGAAGCCGAAAGTATTGCCGCCCCGCAGCGGCAGGACGAAACGGGGAGTATTCGCCACCCGGTCGCCGCACCGGCCGAACCCGATCGGTCTCTCGCTCTGCCGGCTGCTGGAAGTGAGCGGCAGGACCATCCGCGTGGAGAATCCGGACCTGCTGGACGGCACCCCGGTGCTGGACCTGAAACCGTACATCCCGTATGCCGAAGCATTCCCGGATGCAGAGATCGGCTGGCTGGCGGAAGCGGAACACAACGAGGCGGCGCCGTATGCTGTGACCGTCGCTCCGCTCGCGGCGGAACAGGCCGCATGGCTGGAGAAGGAACACGGCGTGCATCTCTTGGAACGCGCGGTCGATGTTCTCTCGTTCGATCCGCATCCGCATTCCTACCGGCGCATCATGCAGCTGGAGTCCGGAGGACTCGTCATGGCGATCAAGTCGTGGCGTGTGCTGTTCCATCTGGAGGGGAATGCGGTGACCATCCGTGAACTCCGGAGCGGTTATCCGCCGGAAGCGATCGCATTGCGTGCCGCCGATGCGTCGGGGATCCATGACCATGCGGCGCATATCGCATTCCATTCACATTGGCAAACGCAGCAGCTATGAGTACCGTTCTCCGCAGCATCCTTCTTCTCATCCTCGTCCATACTATCACACCGGCACAGTCCTTCCGTCCGTTCGACTGGCTCCAGGTCTTCCCGGAGAGTTCCTACATCTCACCGTTCGCCGCCGAGACCCATGCGCACCGGCTGCGGGCGGAGAACATCGCCCTCACTAAGAATGTCCGAGCATCCATGGGGGGCATCATCCCGGTCTTCGGCGTTTCGCTCTTCGGCACAGAGATGCAGGCGAGCCTTGGCGCTTCGGTCCATTTCGAGCTCCGGCCGAACGGACAGGCCCATGTGGTCTCCAATGATTATTATGTCGATTATCTGCTGCTGGACATCCGGCTGGCGCAGGATTGGTACACACGGTTCGTCACAGGCCATACGAGCCATCACC
Source organism: Bacteroidota bacterium (assembly GCA_013361065.1). Classification (GTDB taxonomy): domain Bacteria; phylum Bacteroidota; class Ignavibacteria; order UBA10030; family UBA8401; genus UBA8401. Next base: position 33,848 of record JABWAK010000005.1, on the reverse strand, counting down.
TGAGCGACAATACTTATGAACGGCTGCAATTGACGCAGGCATTCACCTATTCGCGGGATTATGTGAAGCTCTTCGCCGTCTATGAACGGGGAAAGAATGAACAGTTCTATCTCGGCGCGGATTATGCGTATATTATGACGATCGGGTACCGGCTCTCCAAGCCGTGGATCCTGCAGACCGGCGGAAAGGTGCCGCTCGGCTCGGTGTTCGGGTTCCTCTCGTTGTTCGGCGCGGCGGATGTCGTGCTCCGTCAGGATGCCGGATTCGCGGCGACCAACACCCTGCAGTTCGGCTGCACACTGCCGATGCAGCAGGGACGCTTGCTGCGCTTCGCGCTGCAGTACAGGAAAGGACTCGATGAGCGGGGACAGTTCCTGCCGCAACATCGTGAACTGAGCACCATTGGATTCTCATTCGAATAACATCGCCGAAAGGAGCCTTTTATGATACGCCGTTACCGTTCCATGCTCATCGTTTTCATTCTCATGCTGATGTCTGCCGCTGCGGTCGTGATGGCAACCCCGGAACCGACGCAATATCCCAAACGCTGCACCGTGAAACTCTACTCCGCCAACGGCATCGTTGCCTCCTGGGATGCGATGGGAATGGGACAGGTGGAAGGCCAGACACTCACCTTCACGGTCGGCTCGGAGGTCTCGCCGCGCAAAGTACGCATCAGCGGCACCTGGTCCATCGAAGAACGCGACTGATCCGCCATTCCATACGAACAAATGACCATGAGTCTTATGAAATTTCTCCTTCTGTTATTCACTGTCCTTCTTCCGTTATCCGCACAGCCGGCACTGCCGGACGATCCGTATCTTCGTTCGGTGGAGGAGTGGCACCGTGCCCGCATCAACGGACTGAAACGCGAACACAGCTGGGTGTCGCTGATCGCATTGGATTGGCTGAAGCAGGGTGAACAAACGGTCCCCGGTGTCGGTACGCTGACACTCTCCGGTTCGGTCGTGATACTCCGCGTGGAGCAGGGGCGCACTGCAACGCTGAACGGTCAGCCGTTCAGCGCGGACACCGTGACGCCGGACAAGGATAAGATCATCGTTGGTCCCAAAGCAGCGGCCGTCATCGAGCGCGGCGGGAGGTTCGCCGTGCGCGTATGGGATGCAGATGTACCGGCACGAAAGGCATTCACCGGCATCGAACGGTATCCGGTCGACCCGCAGTGGAGGATCGAAGCGCGGTGGATCGCATACACAACGCCGAAGACGATCGAGATCCCGACGGTGATACCCGATCTTCTGCAGGAAGGGATCGTTCCGGGGGTTGCCGTCTTCACCATTGACGGGAAGGAATACCGGCTGGAACCGACCATCGAGGAAGGGAGTGATGAACTCTTCTTCGTGTTCGGGGACAGGACGAACGGGAAGGAGACATACGGTGCCGGACGCTTCCTGTATTCAGCCGCCCCGAAGGAGGGGAAGGTCATTCTCGATTTCAACCGGTCCTACAATCCGCCCTGTGTGTTCACCGATTATGCCACTTGTCCCGTCCCGCTGCCGGAGAACCGTCTGAATGTTCGCATACCGGCGGGAGAGAAGAATTTCCGTCACCATTGAATCGATTGAACCTCCGTGCTGAACGGAGAAAGGAAAGAGGTCATGATGAGAATGTTATCGTATGCACTTCTGATGGTCTGCACACTCGCTGCCGCTCAGGTGAAGAGCGGGATCGACGTGCTTGCCGCGTCTGATTTCAATATCCTGAAAGGGAAACGGGTCGGTCTTGTCACCAATCCGACCGGCATCACTTCCTCCTATGAATCGACGGTGGATGTGCTCGCGCGTTCACCGCAGGTGACACTGGTCGCGCTGTTCGGTCCGGAACACGGTGTGCGGGGCGATGTCACTGCCGGCGCGAAGATCGAGAATTTCACCGATTCCGCCACGGGACTTCCGGTCTATTCACTCTACGGCAAGACGCGCAAACCGACGCCGGAGATGCTGAAGGGGATCGATGTGATGGTGTACGACATCCAGGACATCGGTTCGCGCTCGTACACATACATCAACACATTGGCGTATGTGATGGAAGCGGCGGCGGAGCAGGGGATCGAAGTGGTGGTGCTCGACCGGCCGAATCCGCTGAATGGTGCGCGGGTGGAAGGGAACATCCTCGACCTGAAGTTCCGTTCCTTCGTCGGACAGTATCCCATCCCGTACGTGTACGGGATGACCTGCGGCGAGTTCGCGCAGATGCTGAACGGTGAACGCTGGCTGGCGAACGGAGTGCAGTGCAGCCTGACCGTGGTGAAGATGGAACAGTGGAAACGGTGGATGCATTGGGAGAATACGAAACTGCCGTGGGTCCCCACCTCGCCGCACGTGCCGAACATGGAATCGGCCCTCTATTATTCGGCGATCGGCATGCTCGGTGAACTGGAGACGATGAATATCGGCGTCGGCTATACGATGCCGTTCCAGCTGGTCGGACAGGAATGGATCAACGGCCGGCGGCTGGCGGAAGCGCTGAATGCCAAAGGACTTCCCGGCGTCCGGTTCCGTCCCATCAGCTACAAACCATACTATGGGAAACAGACCGGCAAACAACTCTCCGGCGTACAGATCCATATCACCGACCGGTCGGTGATGAATCTGACCAACCTGCAGCTGCATGTCATCGAGACGCTTATTGCACTCTACCCGGACAAGAATCCGTTCACTCTGGCCGATTCCAGCCGGAATGCGATGTTCGACAAGGTGGCCGGGACGGACAAGGTGCGCCTCCAGCTGAGCGCCGGTGTCAAAGCCGAAACGATCATCGCATCCTGGACCTCGGAGGTCTCCGCTTTCATGTCGGTCCGGAAGAAATATCTCCTCTATGATTGAACGCTCTATTATAATCGTCCTGCTGCTCCTCTGCACCGTCCGGACAGCCGATGCCCAATCCCCGGCCCCGCGGTTCTCGGCAGACACGCTGCTGATGTTCCTTCCGTTCGAGGACCGGTCCGGATTCAACGGCGCGTGGAAGGTCGGGAGGGATGTGCCGCGGTTCGCAGCGGCCTACATGCAGCAGCGGTTCCGGGCCGGCGTTGTGCCCCCCGCAGCTCTGCTCTCCTTTGCGGAGGAACAAGGTATCGCGCAGGACGAACTGCCGCGGATCGAATCGATGCGGCAGGCATCGGAACGGTTCCGCACACGGTTCATCGTGGCGGGCGAGGTGACCGATTTCTCCATCTCGCGGTTCATGGTCTCCGAAGTGCAGCTGGCAGGATACGAAGCGTTCTCTGCTGAAGTGCGGATCCATTTCACGCTCTATGATGCACAGCAGTTCGGCGGTTCGCGGACCTCCATCCTCTATGAAGGGACGGCAGAAGGGGTCGTGAAGGACCGCGGGCTCGGCGTGACCCTGTTCGGCAAGCAGACCGACCGGACCAACAAGTATTTCGCCCTGGACCAGATCGCGTTCGGCACGGAAGCGTTCATGTCCACCATCATCGGCGAGGCATTGCTGCAGTGCATGGACGATCTTGGCACCAGGCTGGAGCGTGCCATTCCGGCGCTTGTCAGCAAACAGACGGTCCTCTCCGGCACCATCGCGCTCGATACGACCGCGATCGACACCGCATTCGCGCTCTCGCGCCGGCTCATCACCGGTTCGGTGGTGATGGTGGACGATGAGGATGTCTTCATCAATCTCGGCTCGGCAGACGGTGTGACGGTTGGCGATCTCCTGCCGGTGTTCGGCGGGAATGTTCCGGTGACCGATCCGGCGACCGGTGCAGTGCTGGGAACGCGCGAGGAGCGGGTGGGTGAAATGCAGATCATCGAAGTGCGGGCGGAGCATCTGTCGCTCGGTCTCATCGTGCGGGGGAAAGGGGACATCAAACCCAAGCACAGCGTGCGTAAAGTGTTCGTCCGATAAACGGACATTGGAAGCAGCGGTACTTTTTCGTATTTTTCGGTCATTATGGAACGTGTCCCGGCAAAGATATTCCTCGTGCTCTTCCTCCTCAGTGCATCGGTCTGGCAATATGCACAGGGGATGAAAGGGTACCATATCGGGGAGTTGTTCACCTTCGGCACCATCGAGTTCCGCGCCGGACTGGATCCGGAGGCCGAACGTGCCGCGTATGCATCGTATGCCGAACATGCCGTGATCGCCTACGGTGTCTATCCCTTCGTCCTGCTCACCGCTGCCGGATTCCTCCGTACGACCGTCCGCACCATGAAGCGCGACGGCTGGCTGCTGATGTCTGCCATCCTCTTGTTCATGTTCGTGCCGGTGGAGCTCTTCTGCTTCTGGCGGGACTGGAAGATCGTCGGTCTCCACTACTGGGGCGACTGGCCGCTTGAGGAGTTCCGTAAGGCAGTGATGCTGCGTGTGACCGCCTTGGCAGGACTGCCGTTCATTGCGCAGTTGTGCTACTATACGATCCCTGTAATTTTATTTTTTAGACCATTTCGAAGAGAGCTTGAGATCCAATGATCTGCGGATGCCATTGACTCGCTTGGTACGATGGTAATTGATTGGAACCATGCATATGCAACAGCGCCTCCTTCTTCTTTCCTTCCTCCTTGCAACACTCTTTCCCCTTTTACACGCTGATTCGTTGAACATCGCACCGTATAGCCGTCCGTTTGTTTCATATGTGGGATCGATGCCGCCATTGGCTTCCAATTCGAATTTTCCTGATCCTAAGAAAATTGACCCGAACAATTTTATCGATCGATCATTTGGTACCGTTGTAGAATTCCGTGCCGCTCCGATCTCGAATATCGGTTCAAGTTTTGGAATTGAAATGGCTGAATCCTTGATGATCTCATCGATCGTGATCCGAAATATATTTAACTATCCATCGGCAAGCATACGTCTTCGTGGATTTGAAGTGCTGGCTTCGAAGGATGGACAAGAATGGACATCGCTGCAGACCGCATTCAACAATGATTCGCTATATGGTTTTTACACTCTTCCCATCAATTCCACACAGCGATGGAAGTTTATTAAGATCCAGATCCTTTCAATGCACCAAAACGCTAGTACGGTTATTGGGGAACTTGAAGTCTATACAATGCTCGATCCAACACAGGTTGCGGTTTCTTCATTGTCAGTTCAACCGCAAACGTTCACGAACAGCAGCAGTAAGTGTTCTATTTCTTGGACGACTCAGCAGCACCCCGCTAATGCATTTGTCCGGATTTCTTGGAAATCCGTCTGGGCATCCAGCTTTACCGTTATTTCAGATCAGGAATTAAATGATGGGAAGTATGAATGGAATACGACTTATATACCCGATGGTTCCATTACGGTTGCTGTTGAACCTGTTGTCACCGGTAAGAAAATTGGACTCACTCAACGGATCGATATTGCTAATATCGGTCTCGAAGTTGTGGATTTGTATCCACATAATTTCAATGGAATATTGGAATACTATTCGTATATGATGTCCGATTCCATTAACATCAAATGGACCGCAGCACCACGTCTATCATTGCCCTATCATTTCCGTCCGATTATCTCCACGGACAGCGGTAAAACATGGTCGATCGCTGGTCCGACAATTGCTGATGCCAGTCTTCGTTCCGTACGCATTGGCATGCTGCCGGACATGGTACCGTCAACACGTGGGATGGTTGGTATCGAGGCGGTTGTTGATACCATGGTCCTGGCCCACAGCTGGAATCCGTCGACAAAGATCGTTGGAGGAAAACCTAGAGTTGGAGAACAACAATGGGTAAAGGGTTATCCCAGTACGATTGGGGTAAGTTATGAGGGGTCGATGGCATCACATCCTGACGATGGTACCGGCGCAACGATCGTCGCCGGTCCGCGATGGAAGCTCACCATAAACGGCGACAGCGTGAATCCTGCATGGAGCAGTATCAAGTCGCCTGGGTATGTTGCACTATCCGATATGGACGGCAACGGGAGTCTCGAAGTGATCTCTCCGTCCGTTTATAATTCCGCCGGCACGCCGCTTTTTATGGATACTTTGGGTGTGTTCGGAAAGCATCCGATGGTCGACGATATCAACGCGGACGGGGTACCGGAGATCGTCAGTGTCGATGGGAAATCGGTGGTGATCATCTCCAACGATGGCCGTCTGGTGAGGAAATTGACAATCCCTACTACATCCACGAAAGGTCTCCATCCGCCCGGTCTCATAGAGTTGGATGCTCAACCCGGCAAGGAACTGTTGATCAGTGTCGTAGAGGACAATACGCTTTATGCATTCAATGTGAATGGATTGGGAGTGAGCGGATTTCCCATCATTCTTTCGGATGTCATCGTTGCCCCTCCATTATCTGCTGACCTGGACAATGACGGGGGCAGCGAGATCATCGTTGTCTGCCGAAATACCCTCTACTGTTTTACAACAGCGGGTACATTACGTCCCGGTTTCCCTGTCAATATCCCTTCGTCCGTCCTGAAGCAGTTGCCTGCCATTGCTGACCTCGATAATGACGGATTTCTTGATATCATCTTCACCTCAACGGTCTCAGCATTAACTGTAGATAAACAGCGGTCGTTCGTTCATTGCATCGATCGACATGGGAAGTACATCAACGGTTGGCCGGTGGAGATCAGGGATGGGTTCGTGACCATAACAAGTGATAACGGAAATATCTTCATGAACGAATCCAACAGTTTTATGCTCATGCAGTATATCTTGAGTATCGACGGGGATTGGAACAATGAAGTGGTCCTCTTCAATTCGAATGGGTTTATGTATGTTATAGACCGGTTTGGGAATTATCGACAAGACTTGACAACATTCATCGGTCCTATGACTAATATCTATCCGCATTTTGCCGATCCGGACAATAATGGATCATTGAATGCATATATTCCGGTACTCTTTCAGTATGGCATTAAGATCATTGCCCTGGATTTTGGTCCGGGCTCCTTCAATCCAAGCAGGATGCCGTGGCCAACATACCGGCAAAATGCCGCTCGCACCGGTGTGCCCGCGAAACCCGTGTTAGTTTCGGTTGATCGACGAACATCTTCAGTGCATGATTTTTCACTTGAGCAGAACTTCCCGAATCCATTCAATCCTGCCACAACGATCGAATTCTCTGTCCCCGCAAAGGAGCATGTTGTCCTTCGCATCAACGATATCCTGGGAAGGGAAGTGGCGACTCTTGTCGATCAGGACCTTGCTCCCGGACAGTACCAACGGACTTTCCATGCCGGACAATTGAATAGCGGCGTTTATTTTTATACATTGACTGTCGGACAGCACACAGACACGAAACGGATGACCTTGATCAAATAGACCATGAACGCAGAAGATTACCTGCCGGACCTCGAAGAACTCGCCGCCGAGATGGGGATGAGGATCCGGTATGAAAAAGGGGATTTCGACGGAGGATACTGCATCCTGAAGGACCAGCATATCATCGTCGTCAACAAGAAGCTCCACCCGTCGCGCAAATCGGTGGTGATCGCGCTCGCGCTCGGCGAGATCGGCATTGACAATCTCTTCGTGAAACCGAACGTCCGGATGTTCATCGAGGACGAGATGGTGCGCGTGCGCTGACGGGACACAGGACGACCCTATGAACATCCTTGTCATCAACGGACCCAACCTGAACCTGCTCGGCACGCGGGAGCCGCATATCTACGGCTCGCAGACGCTGGCGGACATCGAACATGAACTGATGGGACGGTACCCGGAGGCACACTTCACCTTCTTCCAGTCCAATCACGAAGGGGCGATCGTCGATGCCATTCAGTCGACCATCGGCAAGGATTTCCAGGGGGTGGTGATCAACGGTGCCGCCTTCACCCATTATTCCTACGCCATCCGGGATGCGCTCGCCATGCTGATGATCCCGGTGGTGGAGGTCCACATCTCCAATATCCATCTCCGGGAGGAGTTCCGCCGTCATTCCGTCACCGCGCCGGCCTGTGTGGCGCAGCTTTCCGGTTTCGGCTCCAACGGATATTCGCTCGCCGTGGAGATGCTCCTCTATCATAAGAGTTCCCAGGGAAAGAGTACCGTATGATCAAAGCGGTCGTGTTCGATCTGGACAATACGCTCGTCGATTTCATGGCGATGAAACGCCAGGCGATCGGTGCGGCGATCAATGCCATGATCGATTCGGGACTGAAACTGACCCGCGAGGAGATCCAGCAGCGGATCGACACCATCTACCAGGAACGGGGGATGGAATTCCAGAATGTGTTCGACCAGCTGCTCTATGATGAGTTCCGGAAGGTGGACTACAAGATCCTCTCCGCCGGCGTGATCGCGTACCGGCAGGCGCGGGAAGCGGCGCTCACACCCTATCCGCATGTCTATACGACGCTCATGCAGCTGCTGAAGATGGGATTGAAACTCGGCGTCGTCTCCGATGCGCCGGCGAAGGAAGCATGGCTTCGGTTGACCTATCTGAATCTGCACCACATCTTCGATCACATCGTCACGTTCGAGGATACCGGGAAACGGAAACCGGACCCGGCGCCGTTCGAGCGGATCCTGGGACTGCTGCAGGTGCCGGCACACGAAGCACTGATGATCGGCGATTGGGCGGAACGGGACATGGTCGGCGCGGCACAGGTCGGGATGAAGACCGTCTTCGCCCGCTACGGCGACACCTTCGGAACGGTCGAAACGAACGCGGATTATGAAGTGAACGATATTGCAGAGTTGCTGGAGATCGTCAAAAAGCACAATCAGTAAAGAAGCGGTCAGTTATCAGCTGTCAGCTCTCAGCTCTCAGCGTTCAGCGTAAATCTTTTTCATAGCTAGTACCTAATACCTAGTACCTAACAGCTGTTCTATCTCTTCCAAGAATGATCACCGGCATCGGCACAGATATCATCGAGATCTCCCGCATCGAGCGCTCCATCGCTCAGTACGGTGACGCATTCCTGAACAAGCTCTTTACCTTCACCGAGATCCAGTACTGCAAATCCAAGCAGTTCCCCACGCAGCACTTCGCTGCTCGGTTCGCCGCGAAAGAGGCATTCAGCAAAGCGGTATCGACCGGGTGGAGCGGTGAGTTCGAATGGAAGAATATCGAGGTGAGGAATGACCCGACCGGCAGGCCGGATCTGGTGCTCTACGGCAGGACCGCCGAGACGCTGAAAGGGCATTCTGTCTTTCTGACAATGTCACATTCCGATACCACGGTGGTTGCCTTCGTCGTCATCGAACGCAACACCTGATCACACCATCCCCTCCGTCCCTCAGCAGCATCACCGGAATTCGATCACCGTGACCTTGCCTGCGTCAGCAGTTTGTTCCACCGTTGTTCCCGTACTCATCAGCTGCGCTTTCTTGTAGGAGTGACCCGGGATGCTCCTCCGTTCCAGTTCCTGCAGTTCCGGTGTGAAGCGGAGGATGAATGGATCGGTGAACCGCATGACGCCGTCCGCACTCTGTACGACCGCTGCTTCCTGAACCACGATCGATCCCTGATGCCATGTGATGCCGTGGATGACGCCGCCGGTCTTTGAGGCGGACCGTTGTATCTCCTTCTGTGCTGCGACAGAGAGCACCGCGAGTTCATCGGTGGAAGCGATCGCCAGCATTGAACCATCCTCCGAGAATGCAGCAGAGCGGAAGAGGATGTCCGATTCCATTATTGTTGCGCCGGCACCGTCCAGCAGCAGTGCGGAACGCCGGACTTTCCCGTCCTGCACCGCATAACTCCCTGCACCGATGGTCCGTTCATCGGCGGACATGGCGATCTCGTATCCCATTCCGTACGGCAGTTCCTGCTGCCATTCCTCCGTACCGTTCACCGAGATCTTGTGCACAATGGCATGCGGCAGCCGGACGTCCGATGTCAGGAATGCGAGCGACCGCTCTCCGACCGCCATGGTGATGGTCCGTTCGTAATTGGGACCAAGCTCTTTGAAGAAATTCCGTTCCCATTGTTTCGTGCCGGTCCGGTCGTAGACCTCCACGAATCCGTCGAAACTGTAGGAGAGGATGAGGGTGCCGGTCACCGGGTGGAGCCGCACGGACGGGAAGGGAACGTCGAACGGGATCTCCCGTTCGATCGTACGCACTGGTGTTCCGTTGTGCGTGAGGGTGACGGAGAAATGGTTCTGTTCACCGGCATGGCGTGCACCGCCGCTGTTGCTGACCTCCACCGCATACTGGGCGGAGAGCGGCAGCACGAACGAGAGACAAAGAAGAAGGAGCTGTTTCATAGATTCCCTTGGCATGTTGCTGCTATTTGGTCAGCATCAGTTTCTTCGTTATCGAGGTCCCCCCGGCGGTGAGCCGGTAGAAGTACAGACCGGATGCCGCGCCGCTGCCGTTCCACTGTACGCTGTACGTGCCGGCCTGCAGTTCTCCTCTGACCGGAACAGCGACCTCCTTGCCGAGGATGTCATAGATGGCGAGTGTGGCCGGTCCGTCCTGCGGCAGGGAGAAGCGGATGGTAGTGACCGGATTGAACGGGTTCGGGAAATTCTGTTCCAGCGAGAACGCAGCAGGGATGACGGCATCCATCCGCTCCGCGACCGACACCGGATATCCGAAATATCCGAGTACCCGGGTCATCACCGCATCACGGCTGCTCTTGCTGTGGATGGTCTCGAACGGCACACAGAGCAGCACCACCGAACCGGCAGAGGTCCCTCCGGTGAACATACCGTTGTACACCGTCATCGCTCCAAGTCCGTTCGCATAACTCGCCGCAAGGGTGCTGCCGCCGAACGCCGTCACGTAATCCGGGTAATCCTCGCGGTAGGGCGATCCCTGCAGTGTGTCACCGTACGAGAAAGAGATGCCGTTCAGGAGACCGGTGCCGTTCACGGTATAACTTCCCGATGCATCACCGGCATAATCGGCTTTCAGATAATTATTGAAGAAATCCCGGTCGGACACCGACGGTCCGGATGCCCGGTCCAGATCGTAGGCGACCTCCGAACCGCTCACAAAGAGCCGTCCTCCGGCCTTCAGATAGGCCCCCGCTGCGGACTGTTCCGCCGCACCGAAGGTCTCATCCGTGGAACTCTCATCACCGAACAGCCAGATCACCGTATGATAATCGGTCAGCTTCACCGAACCATCCGTGACCGTACTGTTGTGCGCCGTTTCGTACCGGTGAGGGATGGAGAGTCCGGCCGTCATGGCGAACGGGTGGGAGGATAGTTTGTAACTGCCGCCGGTCCTGTCGAACCCGTCCACGACCAGGATCGTGTTCCCGGCGATGTTCGGGCGAACGCCGTAGGAGTCGCTCGGCCCGCTCTCGTTCGTCACCGCTGCCGAATCGACCGCCGTCAGCCGGAAGTAGACCGGTGTGGTCGAGGTGATGCCGTTGAAAGCGTACGATGTCATCGTCCGCTTCAGGCTGTCCTCGTTCCGCATCAGGGACCAGGTGGTCCCGTTCACGGATGAATAGAGCCGGTACCCTTTCAGATCCGGTTCGGTGTTCGCCTTCCAGCGGAGCGTGATGCGCTTGGTGGAATCGTTCAACACGGAACGGAGGACCGGTGCAGCCGGGGCGACGACATCCTGCGCGGAGACCTCGAACGGCACATAGACCGTGTCTGCATTCCCGTGCGTGTCCATGGCATAGACCATCGCCTGGTACGGTCCGGCCGGGAGCGCGGCGGCATTCAGCGAGCCGTTGACGATGCTCTGTTTCACACTGGTCCCGATGTTCCCTGCACCGTTCGTCAGATAATAGATATGGAGCGATGTCGTGGAGGTGAGGGTGTACGCGACGTTGGAATGATCATCGTTCGGTTTCCGGTCGAACTTGTAGCGGACACCGTTCACTGCGGGTGTGTAGACCACCGTGCTCTTGTCCGCGGACAGGATCTTGTAGCCTGTCTGATAGACACCATTGTTGGAAGTGGACCCGCTGTTCGGCGCTGCGTTGGCGTTCACTTCCACCAGTTGAGCGACGATGTCGAAGAGTCCCGAGACCTTCCCGTTGGTGAACTTGGTGGTCGAATTATCCTGATGGAACTCCACAGAGATCACTTTCGGCGCCCAAGTGTCGATGTATGGTTCGAGTCCTCCCGTCTTCCGCAGCGCATTCATCTCGGAATCGAACGCACCATCCACCAGATGGGTATGTCCCTGTCCGCTCAGGATGTTTCCGAGGACCGTCACGCCTTTGGTCACCGATTGTCCAATTACGAGCGACGGGCTCGGTTCGATGTGTACGTATGCCATGTTCTTCGCAATTCCGTTCACGGTGCCGGCCACCCGTACATACGCACTCGTCCCGGACTCACTGGACGGGGAGATGGCGGTCACGGTCCCGTCGATCACGGAGTAGACCGGCGATCCATCCGCCTTCGGCACATCGGCGCCGTTGTGGAAATGGTTGCTGGTGAGCGTGTTCCGGAACTCGCAGAACGTCCCGGTGATGCTCTGTGAGGTGTTGAAAGGAGTGACCGGCCACTGGTAGCTGACCGTATCCTGCGCCGCTGCGGACATCGTCAGCAGGGTGATGGCAAGGAGGAGTTTATTCATACGGATCCGTTCTCTGTCCCCGGCGGCCGCATCGGCGCTCCGCCGGAGGGATCAATTCTGTGCATTCAGCAGTTCGATGGTCTCGCGGACGAACCGCGGATTGTTGCAGATGATGCCGTCCACGGAGAGATCGAGCATCCGCTGCACATCCCGCCCGGTGCGGACGCCGTACACGTACAGGGTGTATCCTGCTTCGTGTGTATCGGTGACGACATCGTTATTGATCTGGAATTTCGAGCAGACGAAGATTCGGGCGCGGGAGTTCTTGACGAGGGTAGAGGGTGATTTCCGGAAATGAGTGATGGGATTGTAGATCACCCCGGTGACGATCGCATCATCGATCTCGGAGATCTCGCGGATCATCTGATGATTGAAGGAGGTGAAGAGTACCTTCGGCAGCACTTTGGCTTTCTCGGCCTCCATTACGACCAGTTCCACGGCCGACGTGTCGCCGGTGCTCACGACATCCGGTTTGATCTCGATGTTCAGGCGGAGGTCCTTCTTCAATAGGGGGAAGACATCCTTCAGCAGGGGGATCCGTTCCCGGCTGAACTTCGGAGAGAGCCAGGAACCGTTGTCGATCATCGTCAGCTGACGGGAATGCTTCTGATTCACGGCGCCGCTGCCGTTGGAGGTGCGCTGGAGGCGGCGGTCATGGAAGACCACCGGGACGTTGTCCGCGGAGAGACGCACATCCAGTTCGATCATATCGCTCTTCGCTTCGATCGCTTTCTGGAATGCCGCCATGGAGTTCTCGGGGGCTTCATCCGAGAATCCGCGGTGTGCGATGATAAGCGGCGTCGATTGGGCCATGGAAGAAAGAGGTCGATGTGTTCATTGGACCGATGTGTGAGCGTGAAGAGAAGTACCAAACGCCTTCTCTTGCTGCATATTGAATCAATGGATCATTGATTCAATGAGTCAATTCCTTCACGTTCTTATTGTAACGCGTCGAGCATCCGCTGAGAGACCTCGGCGACCGGACCTTCGCCGTTGATGGCGGAGAGCATGCCGCGGGAGATGAAATAGTCCTTCACCGGTGCCGTGCTCTTCTTATAGATGGCGATCCGCTTCAGGATCGTCTCAGCGGTATCGTCCGCACGGTGTTCGGTCTCGGAGCGCTTCAGCAGCCGTTCCATGATATGCTCTTCGGTCACTTCTAGCGACAGCACCCGTTTCACGGTGATGTGGAGTTCCTTCATCATCCCTTCCAGGGCGGTCGCCTGTTCCACCGTACGCGGGAATCCGTCCAGGATGATGCCGTTCACGCAGCGCTGCGAGGTGAGCACACCGCGGATCATCCCGATCATGATATCGTCCGGCACCAGATTGCCGGCATCCATCAGTACTTTGGCCTTCTTGCCGAGGTCGGTCTCCAGACGGATCTCCTCGCGCAGCATGTCGCCGGTGGAGATGTGGGGGATATGGAATCGTTCGGAGAGGATCTTTGCCTGTGTTCCTTTACCGACGCCGGGAGGTCCAAAAAGAATGATGTGCATGATGGTCAGAGTGACAGATGACAGATTAGATTACAGATTATCAGACTACAGATTTCAGATTATCAGATTACAAATTTCAAATATCAAGGTAACATCGCACAGACTCCAGTGCATGATCACACCGGCTGGACATTCTTCACGGCAAGCTGACCGCAGGCGGCGTCGATGTCGACACCGGCGCTGTGGCGGATGAACGTGATCACGTCGTGGTCCCGCAGCTGCTGCCAGAACCGTTCCAGGCCTTCCCGGGAAGCGCCATGCAGCGATGCCGAGATCCCTTTCGGGTCGGTGAACTCGATCGAGTGGAAGGGGATCAGGTTCACGCGGCAGTCGAGCCGGCGGGATGCCTTCACGAGCAGCTGGACATCCTGCGCTGTATCGTTCACACCGTCGAAGACGATATACTCGAGCATGACGCTCTTCTTCGTTTTCTTATTGTAGTACTCCAGCGCTGCGAGCAGCTCTTCCGTGTTAAACTTCTTCGTCAGCGGCATCAGCGTGGTCCGCACATCGTCCCGCAGCGAATGGAGCGAGAGCGCCAGCTTGATCTTCCGGTCCTCATCGGCCATCCTCCGGATGTGGTTCGCGTATCCGGCGGTGGACAAGGTGATCCGTTTCGGACTGAGTCCGACCCCGTGCTGGTCCGTGAGGATCTCCACGGCGGACATCACATTCTCATAGTTCAGCATCGGCTCACCCATCCCCATGAAGACGATGTTGGTGATCGGACGCTCGGAGACCGTCTGCGCCGTGAGGAACTGGTTGACGATCTCGCCGGTCGACAGATTCCTCTGGAATCCCATGCTGGCCGTTGCACAGAATGCACAATCCAGCGCGCACCCTATCTGGGTGGAGATGCAGAGGGTCATCCGCTCCTCCGCATCCACTGCCGTCGTGCGGGGCGGGATGAGCACCGTTTCGATCCTCTTCCCGTCCGAGAGTTCGTAGAGGAATTTCACCGTTCCGTCGACCGCGGAGGTCTGGAAGGTGACAACGGAGAACTGGCCGATTTCTGCCGTTTCCGTCAATTTTTGGCGCAGGGGTACGGACAGGTTCGTCATCGCATCGAACGAAGTCACCCTGTACTTGTACAGCCACTGATAGATCTGTGCTGCGCGGTACTTCGGTTCTCCGATGGAAGCGACGAACTGTTCCAGACCGCCGAGCGTCAATCCTCTGAGTTGAACATGCGCCATAAGAAAAAAATTAGACTTGGAGGCTCTCACACCATCCAAGTCTGCTACAAAATAGGAAAAATGGGTACGGGATGCAATTGGGACATGATGCTCTTTTGAAGAATCGCCGTTTCACAGTGAATTGTGCCTTGTTCTTTCATCGTTCAGCTCTCTGCCGGGTGTCGAATCGGCACGGTTTGCCCCTCAGGTGAATTTTTGATACTTTGTCCGTGTTATACCATGGTCCGGCGAGTTCGGACCATTCTTCTTTTACCGCACGCATCCTATGGCCAAGACACGTTCGCTTCCGAAACCGCAGCTGCATTCCACGAAATCCCCCCTGGTGATCAAAGGGGCAAGGGTGCACAACCTGAAGAATATCTCCGTCGAGATCCCCCGCAACAAGCTGGTGGTGATCACCGGCGTCAGCGGTTCCGGCAAGTCGTCCCTCGCCTTCGATACCATCTACGCCGAAGGACAGCGCCGCTATGTGGAATCGTTGTCGGCATACGCACGGCAGTTCCTGGAACGGATGGACAAACCGGATGTCGATGTCATCCAGGGAATGTCTCCGGCCATCTCCATCGAGCAACGGACCAACACACGCAATCCCCGTTCCACAGTCGCCACCACCACCGAGATCTATGACTATCTCCGCCTCCTCTATGCACGTATCGGCCGTACCATCTGCCCGAAGTGCGGACGCGAGATCACCAAGGATTCCGTCCAGTCCGTGGTGGACCGGATGCAGACCTTTGCCGAGGGGACGAAATTCTATGTGATGTTCCCTATGCATGATCATGAAGGGAAGAGTGTCGCTCAGGAGATCGAAACACTGAAGAAACGCGGTTTCTTCCGGCTGGTGGTGAACGGAACGCTGGTGGACCTGAACGAGCAGAAAGTGACCGCGAAGTCCAAGAAAGGACTCTTCGTGCTGGTGGACCGGTACATCCTCCGCAAAGGGGACATCCAGAGTCAGAACCGGCTGGCCGATTCCATCCAGACAGCATTCATGGAAGGGGAAGGATACGCCTCGGTGCAGGAGCTGACCACGAACGAGGTTGTACCATTCAGTCAGCATTTCGAATGTCCGGCGGACAATATCCGCTTCGAAGAACCGGAACCGCATTTCTTCGCCTTCAATTCCCCCATCGGCGCCTGTCCCAAATGCCAGGGGTTCGGCCGCTCCGTCGGCATCGATATGGACCTCGTCGTTCCGGACCAGGAGAAGACTCTGAAGGAAGGGGCGGTGCTTCCCTGGACGACACCGAAGTTCCAGGAGAACCTGCGGGACCTCGCCCGGATCGCGTACGATGCCGGTGTGCCGATGAATGTGCCGTACCGGAAACTGACGGAACAGCAGCTTGCCATCGTGATGAACGGATACGGCAAGACCTTCGACGGCATCAATGGATTCTTCAAGATGGTGGAGCGGAAGGCGTACAAGATCCAGTACCGTGTGCTGCTGAGCAAATACCGCGGATACACCGTGTGTGATGAATGCCGCGGCAGCCGTCTGCGGAAGGAAGCATTGAATGTGAAAGTAGGAGGCAGGCCGATCGGCGAGGTGGTGGCGATGAACATCGAACGGGCCGAGGAGTTCTTCCGTACGCTGCCGCTCACCGATGTGGAAAAGAGCATCGGGAAGCGGATCCTGGAAGAGATCAGAAAACGCCTGCGATATCTGGTCGATGTCGGGGTCGGATATCTGACACTCGACCGTCTTTCCAACTCATTGTCAGGCGGCGAATCCCAGCGCATCAATCTTGCCACCTCCATCGGTTCGTCCCTCGTCGGTTCCATCTACGTTCTGGATGAGCCGAGCATCGGACTCCATCCGCTGGACAACGACAGGCTCATCGCCATCCTGCAGCGGCTGCGCGATGTCGGCAACACGGTGCTGGTAGTGGAGCATGATGCGGATATGATGCGGGCAGCGGACCAGCTGATCGATATCGGTCCCAATGCCGGCGAACGCGGCGGCGAGATCATCTTCCAGGGGACGGCCGAGGAATCGATGAAGGACCCGCGGTCGCTGACCGGGCGGTATCTTTCCGGAGCGCTGAGTATCCCGGTGCCGAAGACCCGCCGGAAGAGGACGAAGGACTCGGTGAAGGTGCTCAACGCATTCCAGCACAATCTGAAGAACATCGATGTGGAGATCCCGCTCCGGCAATTCGTCTGTGTCACCGGCGTGAGCGGTTCCGGCAAGAGCACCCTGGTGCACGATATCATCGGTGAAGGGATCAGGAAACGTCTCAACGGCCACATCGGCCGTCTGAGCGGAGTGCATGAGATCAAGGACTGGGACAAGATCCAGCATCTGGAGCTGGTCGACCAGTCCCCGATCGGCCGTTCTCCCCGTTCCAATCCCGTCACCTATATCGGAGTGTTCGACGGCATCCGTGACCTGCTTGCCAGGACCACGGCGGCAAAACTGCGCGGGTATCAGCCCGGATTCTTCTCCTTCAATGTGCCCGGCGGGCGGTGCGATATCTGCGAAGGGGACGGGCTGCAGAAGGTGGAGATGCAATTCATGGCCGATCTCTATCTGACCTGCGAGTCATGCAACGGCAAGCGGTACAAGAAGGAAGCGCTCGAGGTGCGTTGGAACGGGAAGAATGTCGATGATATCCTCGGCATGACGGTGGAGGAAGCGATCGGGTTCTTCGGTGCATCGCCGGAAGGGAAGAAAGTGATGCAGAAGCTCCGCGTGCTGGATGATGTCGGACTCGGTTATCTCCGGTTGGGGCAGGCGGCGACGACGCTCTCAGGCGGAGAGGCACAGCGTATCAAACTGGCCACCCATCTGGTGGAGCAAAAAGAGGGGCATACCCTGTTCATCTTCGATGAGCCGACCACCGGACTTCATTTCGACGATATCAACAAACTGCTGAAATGCTTCACTGCTTTGCTTGATGCCGGCAATTCGCTGCTGGTGATCGAGCACAATCTGGATGTGATCAAATGTGCGGACCATATCATCGATATGGGACCCGGCGGCGGTGAGAACGGTGGTCAGGTCGTTGCCTCCGGTTCTCCCGAAGAGTTGATGAAGATACCGCAATCCTATACCGGCACCTTCCTCCGGAAGTATATCCGGTGAGAATTGCTCTATAATAAGACTGCTGACCCTCCTTTCCTGTTGTTCCTGCAAAAATCATGCTGTGACACGGGTTACGCCTTCCTCTGATGGAATAGTCTTTCCTTGTGGCACTTCCGTAAATTTCCTATATTCAATAGATTACAGAGATTTATCCGGGCCCTTAGCTCAGTCGGTTAGAGCAGCTGACTCATAATCAGCGGGTCGCTGGTTCAAGTCCGGCAGGGCCCACGACTATCACCTGGCATTCATTCGGAACGACTATGAAGATCGCTGTCATTGGCACCGGTTACGTTGGGCTTGTCACCGGTACCTGCTTTGCAGAATCAGGCAATCACATCATTTGTGTGGATAACAATCCTGAGAAGCTCAAAAAACTCAAGAACAAAGAGATCACAATCTATGAACCGGGACTGGAGATCCTGTTCCAGCGGAACATCCAGCAGCAACGCCTCGAATTCACCGACGACCTTCGATTTGCGGTCACAGCGTCCGAGTTCATTTTCCTGTGTCTGCCCACGCCGCAGGGTGAGGATGGTTCGGCGGACCTCAAATACATCCTCGGTGTCGCCGATGAACTCGGACGGATCTTCGCCGCTGCCGGCGGTGATGCCCAGCAGAAGATCATCGTCAATAAAAGCACGGTTCCGGTCGGTACGGCAAAACTCGTGTCCGATGCCATCAAGAAACATGGGGTGAAGAACTTCGAGGTGGTCTCCAATCCGGAATTCCTCCGTGAAGGGTTCGCGGTGGAGGATTTCATGAAGCCGGACCGGATCGTCATCGGGACGAAGACCCGCTATGCAGCGGAACGGATGAAAGCGCTCTATGAACCGTTCGTGCGGCAGGGGAATCCCATCATCGAGATGGATACCGCGAGTTCGGAGGTGACGAAATATGCCGCCAACTCCTATCTGGCCATGCGGATCACGTACATGAACGAGCTGGCGAACTTTTGTATCAAAGTGGGGGCGGACGTGGACCTCATCCGGAAAGGGATGGGTTCTGATTCACGGATCGGGAAGCGATTCCTCTTCCCCGGTATCGGATACGGCGGTTCCTGCTTCCCGAAGGATGTGAATGCACTGATCAAATCCTCCATCGATGCCGGGTCCGAGATCAGGCTCCTGTCCGTGGTCGATCAGGTCAATAAGAAACAGAAGGAAGTGCTTGTCAACAAAGTGCTGAAGCACTACGAGAATGATATCCGCGGGAAGCGCTTCGCGGTATGGGGACTCGCCTTCAAACCGAACACCGATGATATGCGCGAGGCGCCGTCCATCGTGATCATCCGAAAACTCCTCGATTACGGTGCTACGATCGTTGCCTACGATCCGGCAGCGAACGAGACGGCGAAGTTCGAATTGGGCGACCGGATCACCTACGCCGCCAGTGAGTACAAAGCATTGGAACAGGCCGATGCACTGCTCGTGCTGACCGAATGGAACGAATTCCGGAACCCGGACTTCGACATCATCCGTTCCGCGATGAAACAAGCGGTGATCTTTGACGGCAGGAACATCTTCGACCCGGTGAAGATGAAGGAACTGAAATTCACCTACATCAGCATCGGAAGGAAACCGGTCATCGCAACGCAGGGGTGACGGAACGAAGCGGACGACGATTCACAGTCCATGATCGAGTAGTTCGGCAGCATTCCCATACAATCCAGCTTCCAGAAAGTATGTTTTGATGAAAACTTCAGTAGTTACCGGCGGTGCAGGTTTCCTCGGATCCCATCTCTGTGAACGCCTGCTCGCGGAGGGGCACCGGGTGATCGTGCTGGACAACCTGATCACCGGGTCGGTCAGCAATATCGAACATCTCTTCTCGGATCCGAAGTTCACCTTCATCCACTATGATGTCACCAACTATATCCACGTTCCCGGTGATGTCCACTACGTCTGGCATTTCGCCTCGCCGGCAAGTCCGGTCGACTACCTGAAATTCCCCATTCAAACCCTGAAAGTAGGGTCGCTCGGGACCCATAAGGCGCTCGGGTTCACCAAGGCGAAGAACGCCCGTTTCCTGATCGCATCAACGTCCGAATGTTATGGCGACCCTGAAGTGCATCCTCAGGTGGAGGAGTATTGGGGCAATGTGAATCCGGTCGGCCCCCGCGGTGTGTATGATGAGGCGAAACGGTTCTCCGAAGCGATGACGATGGCGTACCACCGCTATCACGGTGTACAGACCCGCATCGTCCGCATCTTCAATACCTATGGGGAACGGATGCGAATCGAGGATGGACGCGCCATCCCTGCCTTCGTCTCCCAGTCCTTGCGGGGCGAGGATGTGACCGTGTTCGGGGATGGTTCGCAGACCCGCAGTGTCTGTTATGTCTCCGATCTGATCGACGGCATCTACCGGTTGATGATGTCCGACTATGTGATGCCGGTGAACATCGGGAATCCGGAGGAACTGACGATGCTGCAGCTGGCACAGGAGATCATCCGGATGACCGGCAGCAAGAGCAGGATCGTCCATAAGGAGTTGCCGGTGGATGACCCGAAGATCCGTCAGCCGGATATCACGAAGGCGAAGAATCTGCTGGGGTGGTCACCGGCGGTGCATCGTGAGGAAGGTCTGCGCCGGACCATCGAATATTTCCGCTCGGTGATCGCACCGTGATGTCCTATCGCCGTTCTGCGCAACGGCACAACCAACAACGAATTTCCATGATGACTGTGAACGCTATGCACCGCCTTCGTTTGATCCTTCTGATCATCTCCCTGACCGCTGTCGGAATCACCGGCGGTACGGCACAGGGTTTGACCGATTCTCAGATCCAGGATGCGAAGCGGCAGCTGGGAACGATGAGTCCCGATGAGATCGATGCAAAGATCAAGCAATACGGCATGACCCGGGAAGAGGCGGAAGTGAAAGCCAAAGCGATGGGGATCGATCTTGAGACGTATCTCAATCGACCCGCTCCCGTTCCGGAGAGTTCGTTGATCCAGATCGAACAGGGAGGGGCGACCGTTCAGATCAAGACGCCGATGATCGCTCCCGTGATGTCACCGGTTGATACCACTCCGGAACCGGTGGTGAACCTGGTTCCACCATCCGTTGCGCTCAAACCAAAACCTGTCGAACTTTCTCCGGCCGGTCTTCCGTATTTCGGGTATGATCTGTTCCGGACGGAGTCATCATCCTTTGAACCCCGCCCATATATCGATGATCAGTACATCCTTGGTGAAGGGGATGTTCTCAAGCTGTCCTTGTCCGGTGAACTGCAGAGCTACAATGAGTACACCGTCAATGCCGAAGGCCGGATCTCGATCACCGGCATCCCTCCGGTGCTCGTCGCCGGTCTGACCGCGGAAAAAGCAAAGAAGGCGGTGATGACTTCGCTGGGAAGTGTCTATTCCGGTATCGTGCGGAATCCTCCTTCTATCTTTCTCGATCTCTCGGTGGCGCGGATCCGGCCTGTGAGGATCTTCATGACCGGTGAAGTGGAGCAGCCGGGCGGTTATGCCGTGAGCAATTTCGGCAGTGTCTTCAATTCCCTGTTCTCGGTCGGTGGTCCCAAATTGTCCGGCAGTCTGCGCGATATCCGTGTCGTGCGCAACAACAAGACGATCGCAAAAGTGGATATCTACGATTACCTGCTCGGTGCACCGAAGGTGAACGATGTGCGGGTGAACGACAATGACATCATCTTCGTACCGCTGCGCGGCAAGACGGTCAGCATCAAAGGGGAGGTGCTCCGGCCCTACACCTATGAACTGCTGCCGGGCGAGAATCTGAAGAAGCTGGTGGAATTCTCGGGCGGTTTCCGTGCCCGGGTGTATGTGGACCGCATCCAGGTCGACAGGATCATCCCGTTCGCTGAGCGGGTGAAGGGGGGCGAGGACCGGCGTCTCTTCGACATCGATGCCCGTGACATCATTGTTGGCAAGAAGGACCATGTCCTGGAGGATGGTGATATCATCACGATCTTCCCGATGATCGACAAGAAGGAGAATTTCGTCACGGTGGAAGGTGACGTGCGTCGTCCGGGCGACTATCAGATCGATCGGATCAAGACCGTGAAGGATCTGATCGATGCCGCCGAAGGCCTCTGGCCGACCGCCTATATGAAACGGGCGGAACTGACGAGAACATTCCCGGATGAGAAGAGGCAGTTGATCGTTCTGGACCTTTCCGGAGTGATGGCGAATGCTGCAACACAGAACATCCCTCTTCAGAAGAAGGATAAGCTCCGCATCTATAATATCTATGAGCTCAATCCGGCAGCGACCGTTACGGTGACCGGGCAGGTGAAGAAACCGGGGGTCATGCCGTATGCCGACAGTATGACGGTCGGACGGCTTCTCCGTTCGGTCGGCGGTCTGGAGGACTCGATCTTCCGTGCCCGGACCTTCCTGGGACGCAGCGACCTGTTCCGGCTCAACGACGATCTGATCACCCGCCGCCGGATCCAGGTGGATATCGGTGCCATCCTTGACGGCCGTCAGAAGGATATCCCTATCCTCGCCGGTGACCAGCTGAGAGTGTATGGTCTGGAGGAGGTGCAGTTCCTCGATCATTATGTGGAGATCTTCGGGAATGTGAAACGACCCGGACGCTTCCCCCTGACCAAAGGTCTGCGGCTCAAGGACCTTGTCCTGCTTGCCGGCGGTTTCACCGAGGATGCATGGTCACAACGTGCAGAGATCGCCAGGATCAATAAGAACGTTCATGAGAATGATTCGATCCTGACCATCACGTTCGCCGACCTGCCGAACCTGTTCGATACGTCGATGTCACGCATGGAGATCCTCGAGTCGCAGAGCGGTTCTTTCATTCTGTATGACCGCGATCAGGTCTTCATCCGTCCCCATCCCGATTACAGGGTCCAGCAGCAGGTGGAAGTGACCGGATACGTGCGGTTCCCCGGCATCTATGTCATTTCCAAGAACAACGAACGGTTGTCCGATATCATCAGCAGGGCCGGCGGTATTGCTCCGGACGGCTATGCCCGCGGTGCACAGTTGCTCCGGAATAATGAGCGTATCAGGAATAATGTGGAGGGTGCTATCGACGATCCGGGAGGGGATTTTGATGTGATCATGCAAGCAGGTGATAAATTGAATGTTCCAAAGAAGCCAAACACGGTCCGTGTGAGCGGTGAAGTGAACAATCCGGGATTGTATAAGTTCGTGCCGGGTGAGGATCGTGACTATTATCTCGACCGTGCCGGTGATGTCACTGACAGTGCTGATTTCGTGCTCGTGACATCGCCGGAAGGCCATATCATGAAAACAGGATTCCCATTCTTGTGGAGCGATAGCCCTGAGATCGCTGATGGTTCCGAGATCACAGTGATCAAGAAACTGCCGGAGCGTCCCAAGACGCCGGAAGAGGAACGTCGGACATCCTTCGTGGAAGTGTTCAAGGAGAGCACGGCGATCGTTGCGACTACATTCACTATTCTGGTGTTAGCTAACCAATTGAAATAAGCACGATGGCTCCTTCTTCTGATTCATCCACAGCATCTCACTATGATGTCATTGTCGTCGGCGGCGGGATCGTCGGTGTGTCGACGGCAATGAACATCCTGGAACAACGTCCTTCCCTGCGGGTCCTCGTCCTGGAGAAGGAGACCGCGATCGGTCTCCATCAGACGGGGAACAACAGCGGCGTCATCCACTCCGGCATCTATTACAAGCCGGGCTCCCTGAAGGCGCACAATTGTATTTCCGGGTACAAGAAGCTGATCGAGTTCTGCGACCGTCACAACGTCGCCTATGAATTGTGCGGGAAGGTGATCGTTGCGGTCAACGAACGGCAGCTGCCGCAGCTGGATGAACTGTACCGCCGCGGCGTGGCGAACGGTCTGCAGGGACTGAGGTTCCTGGATCGTTCCCAACTGAAGGAGATGGAGCCGCATGCGGAGGGGATCAGGGCGATCCATGTTCCGCAGACCGGTATCATCGATTATACGGATGTGATCCATGCCTATGCACGGCAGGTGGAGACGCTGGGCGGCACCATCCTCTGCGGTCAGGAAGTGGCAGAGATCCGGTCCGGCAACGGAGCGGTCACGGTCGTCACCGGCACCGAAACATACCGGGCCAAGGCACTGGTCACCTGTGCCGGATTGCATGCTGACCGCATCGCCCGGATGACGAACCCCTCCGTCGATTTCCGTATCATCCCGTTCCGCGGTGAGTATTACACGCTCACACCGGCGAAACAGCATCTGGTCAAGACGCTCATCTACCCTGTCCCCGATCCCGCCTTCCCGTTCCTGGGTGTGCATTTCACCCGGTTGATCCATGGCGGGGTGGAAGCGGGGCCGAATGCGGTCCTTGCGTTCAAGCGGGAAGGGTATACGAAAACTGCCTTCAATGCCCGTGATCTGGGGGAAACGCTGGCATGGCCTGGGTTCCGTACCATCGCACGGAAATATTGGCGCACCGGCTTCGGTGAGTTCAAACGTTCCTTCAGTAAGCAGGCATTCGTGACGGCACTGCAGGCGCTGATGCCGGAGATCGCGTCGGATGATCTGCAGCCGGGAGGAGCGGGAGTGCGGGCGCAGGCCTGTTCCCGGAACGGCGGACTGATCGATGATTTCCTCTTTGTGGAACAGCCCGGCATCGTCCACGTCTGCAATGCACCGTCGCCGGCAGCGACCTCCTCACTCTCCATCGGCGAGCATATTGCCGGAAAGATCGTAGCATATCTCAATTGACCGAACCCATCACTCAAATACACAGAAAGCGCATAACCAACGTGGGGAAAAAGACCGTTGTCACCATCACCGGGATCCGTCCCGATTTCATCCGCATGAGCAAAGTGTTCGAGCGGCTGGACCAGCATTTCGATCACATCATGCTCCACACCGGGCAGCATTACGATGATGAACTGAGCAAGATCTTCTTCCAGCAGCTGAAGATCCGTAAACCGGATATCACGCTGGAGACCGGACGGAACAGCAAGAACCATTACGAACAGCTGTCGTACCTCTCTACGGCCGTCATCGACCGTCTGAAGAGCGAGGGGATCGATCCGGCGATCATCATGTTCCTGGGGGATTCCAACTCCGCCATGGTGAGTGCGCCGTTGTTCAAGGAAGGGTACCGCATCGGCCATATCGAAGGCGGGATGCGTTCCTACGACCGCCGGATGCCGGAAGAGGTGAACAGGGTTATCTGCGACTATGTGTCCGACGAGGTCTTCGTCTACACTCCGTTGTACAAGAAGCGGCTGATGAAGGAGAACAAGGACCCCGACTCCATCCATGTGGTGGGGAACACAATCGTTGAGGTGGTAAAACCCTATCTTCCAAAGGGGAAGAAGAAGAACAACTACCTCGTCGCGGACATCCACCGCAGCGAGAATCTGAAGACCCCGCAGCAGTATGCCCATATCCTGGCGTACCTCAATGCCGCCGGAGAGCGCCTGGGGCTCCCGGTGCTGCTCGTGAAGTTCCCCCGCGCCGTGAAGATGATCGATCAGTACGGTCTTCTGAACGGGCTCAAGAACATCTCCCTGGTCGGACCGTTCGGGTTCCTGGACTATCTGGAACTGCAGTATCACGCGTACGGCGTGATCTCGGATTCGGGTACCAGCCAGGAGGAGTGTCCGTTGCTGAAGGTGCCGGTCGTCGTCCCGCGCAACCATACGGAGCGGCCGGAGTCGGTGCAGAGCGGCAACAGCATCCTGATCGGCGAGACCACGCCGGTGGAGACGATGGTCAGGAAGACCATCCGGTTCTTCGAGCAGTACACCATCTCCAAGGAACAAACGGCATGGCTGGGTGACGGAAAGACATCTCAACACATCATCTCTATACTAAAAGAAAGGCTTTGAACAATGAAGAATGTGCTCGTGGTTGGAGGGGCCGGGTATGTCGGCGGTGCGGTTACGGACCTGCTGAAGGATGCACAGGCGAATGTGCGTGTATACGATTCGCTGGTCTATGAGGATTCGTACCGTAAAGAGGTCGATTTCGTCAACGGCGACATCCGGGACCAGGAAAAGCTGAAGAAGCAGCTCGCCTGGGCGGATGTGGTGGTCTGGTTCGCCGCCATCGTCGGCGACGGGGCCTGCGCCCTCAATCCGGACCTGACCGTGGCGATCAATCAGGAATCGATCAAATGGCTCTCCGAGAACTACGACGGCCGCATCATCTTCATGTCCACCTGCTCCGTGTACGGCGCCCAGAACATCGAACTGGATGAGACCTCGCAGACCAATCCGCTCTCGCTCTATGCCGCGACCAAGCTGAAAGCGGAATCGTTCCTCGAGAAGAAGAATGCGATGATCTTCCGGCTCGGCACCCTCTTCGGAGTGGGCGATCTGTATGCCCGTATCCGCATGGACCTGGTGGTGAACACCCTCACCGTGAAGGCGCATACCGTCGGTCGCATCAGCGTGTTCGGCGGCGACCAGTTCCGGCCGCTGCTGCACGTGAAGGATGTCGCCCGCGCCGTGGTGATGAACCTCGACACACCGCACACCGGTATCTACAACCTGCACCGCCAGAATGTCCGGATCATCGATCTTGCCTATCAGATCCGCAACCATTTTCCGGACTGCGTGATCGAAGCGACCGACATGCCGTTCCAGGATACCCGGAACTACCGTGTGGCCAGCAAGAAGGCGAAGGAGACCTTCGGGTTCAACTCCATCCATTCCATCGATGACGGCATCGAAGAACTGAAATTCCTCGTGGAGACCGGCCGGATCAAGGACCTGGACCACAACCGGTACTCCAACCAGAAGTACCTGCAGGAACAATTGAAGAATGTGAGGAGCTGAGCCATGAGCGAACCGATCCTGACCAAAGGCGGGTTGGCCGTGGATGACCGCGGCTCCGTGAGTTTTGTGAACGACTTCGGCTTCTCCGACGTGAAACGCTTCTATATGATCCAGAACCACCAGTCCGGCTTCGTCCGGGCCTGGCACGGTCATAAGAAGGAAGCGAAATATTTCCATGTGGTGGGCGGCGATGCGCTCATCTGCGGCGTGGAGATCGACAACTGGGAGAACCCTTCGAAGGACCTCAAGATCCACCGGTTCGTCCTGAGTGCTCGGACGCCGTCCGTGCTCTATCTGCCGGCCGGCTATGCGAACGGGCTGATGTCCCTGAGCCCGGACACCAAAGTGATGGTCTTCTCTGCCAGCACGCTGCAGGAGAGTCTGGGGGACGATATCCGGTTCCATGCACGGTACTGGAATCCCTGGGTCATTGAAGAACGATAATCATCAATCATAGAAGGAACGGAATGAAGAATCTACTTGTCATCGGCGCCAACGGAATGCTCGGGTACGCCGTCTCGGAATATTACACCCGGAAGGGGTACACCGTCACCCGGCTGAGCCGTGCGGAGTTCGACATCGCCAAGGACCCGATCGAGAAACTGGAACCGCTCATGAGCGGGAAACAGATGGTGATCAACTGTGCCGGCGTCATCAAACCGATGATCGCGACGACCCCGATCGAGGATGTGCTGAAAGTGAACGCCATCTTCCCACGTAACCTTGCCAAGCTGGCGGCCCGTCTGGGAGTGCATTGTTACCATGTCACGACGGACTGTGTGTACAGCGGCAAACGGGGCGAGTACTCCGAAGCGGACATGTTCGATGCCGAGGATGTGTACGGCATGTCGAAGAACGGCGGCGACAATACGGACTGCATGACCCTCCGGACGTCCATCATCGGTGAGGAGAAAGGGCAGAGCCGTTCCCTGCTGGAATGGGCTCGCAGCAACGCCGGCAAACCGGTGAACGGATTCACCAATCACCGCTGGAACGGTGTCACCACCCTGTATCTTGCCGAGGTCATCGAGACCATCGAACTCCGCGGACTGTACGAGAAGGGGATCTTCCATATCCATTCCCCCAATACGGTGAACAAGTTCGAGTTGCTTTCGCAGATCGATCAGGCATATCATCTGAACCTGAAGATCAGTGCCGTGGAAGCGAAGGACCGAATCGATCGCAATCTTGCCTCCATCCACCCGCTGACCGGAACGGTCAGTGTAAAGACGATCCTGCAGCAGCTGACCGAGATGGAAGCATTCTTCCGGAACCGTTAGACCACTCTTTTTGATCACAGTGACGGCGGCCGATGCACCCGGCCGCCGTCTTAATCGTATGGACCCCGAAACCAAA
This sequence comes from Bacteroidota bacterium, assembly GCA_013361065.1. Lineage (GTDB taxonomy): Bacteria > Bacteroidota > Ignavibacteria > UBA10030 > UBA8401 > UBA8401. The sequence continues at coordinate 5,552 of JABWAK010000005.1, read as the reverse complement.
CCGCAAGACCCATATCTCCTGGCAGCGGATCAAGTATCGCTGCTGTGGAGCAACCGTTGGCGCATCATTCGGTGGACCTTCCTGCCGACCATTGTTGCCGTTCTGATCTCACTGGTGTTGCCCAAGACCTATGTGGCGAGCACCACGGTCCTGCCGGACCTTGACTTCCTCAGTGGATTGAAAGGGAGACTGGCAGGTTTACAGGATCTGGCGGGTGATCTGGGGCTGGGCGGAGGGGCGGGCATGAGCCCCTCTCAATTGTACCCTGAGATCATCGTCAGTGAGACGATCCTGAAGAAAGTGATATATCACCGGTACCAGACACAGGAGTTCCCGCAACCGGTGACACTGCTGGAGTATTTCGAGTACGACACAGCGGAGATAAATCTGAGCTACGAACAATGTCTCAAGTCGCTTAGAGAGAATATGGTGTCTGTGAGTGTGGACCGAAAGACCACCATCATTACGGTGACTGTCGAGATGCCGGAACCGGGGCTTGCTGCGGATGTCGCTAATCAGATCACGACAGAATTAGACCGGTATCAGCGTAATTTCCGCAATTCCAGTGCCCGCGAGCAACGGCTATTCCTCGATACACGACTCAATGATGTGATGGCGGATCTACGGAAGAGCGAGGATGCCGTACGTTCCTTCCGTGAGAAAAATCGATCAATCATACAGTCGCCTCAACTAATGTTGGAGCAGGCTCGGCTTGAACGGGATGTGACAATTAACAATACGATCTTCTTAGAATTGAAGAAACAATCGGAGATCGTAAAACTGGATGAAGTGAAGAATACACCCGTAGTTTCAGTCCTTGACACTGCTCGTGCGCCAGCGAAAAAAGATCGTCCACGAAGAATGATGATTGTATTGACGGTATTTGTGCTCTCCTTCTTTCTAACACTAGCGGTTGTGATCGGGGGTGCATATTCACGACAATTGGAGAATTCCAGCATTGGCTATCATAAGTTTCTTGACACATTGCGTTCATTTGTTAAGGAAATTCCGATATTTCGGAAATTCATGCGCTGAGTGTCGATTTCACACTAATGATAAAACAATGCTTAACAGTACAGATTAATAGAGTGACTATATTAAATTGACACAAGAAGATTCAATAGATTGATTTAGACCCATGAAATTATTGCATATTTTTTTTCTAGTATTAATTGGAATGCATGGGATTTTGATGGCACAAGTGTTGAATTTTGATGATTCCACATTTACATCAATTCCTTATGGAGAAAACTTCCAAAGTATCGATTTAGAATACTCCATAGAGAAGGATTCTTTTTTTCTTTATACCGCATTTGACTTGGTTACGCACTCTCGCATTAACGTATATAGAACCCGCTCATTAACTGCTCCCGCCAATTTAAAACTTTCACGAGTTTTTACGCTCCCAACTCTATATCGGCATCCGAATAACATTCAGATTATCGGAGATAGCTTATTGGTTTGTGGTACTAATAATGATAATGTGAGCAATATTGCAATGTTCAATAAGAATAATGGCGGGATGTTCAACGAAGTGATCGACACCTTGCCGAAGGATGCTGTTTTGCGTTCGGTCTTCTTCCATAGAGGTGTAATTTATCGATTGGTGTCTGAATCACTTAAATTCGACCTGCAATGGTATCGTAATGGTAAGTTTAGCACGGTAAAAGCACTATCGCCTTCCCCAATGCGCGACATTAATAACTATGTGCAGGGCACAACTGTGTTATTTGAACGATTTCTTGTAGTGCTGACTTCCTTTCCAACAAGAATGGATTTTTATGATCTTAAAAATAATCTTCAGTATTTGGGCCGTTATTTTGGAGAGTATAATGGTCTTGAGTCTGAAGGCATCGCTCAATTTACGAGGAACGATACAGCTTATGTTTATTATGGTCTAAGATTTCCCAATAAGATCAATATCCTTCGATTCCCGAAGTATCCTGCAAAACCGACTCTTTTATTCCCCGAGGATGGCGCAATAATTTCTGCAACAACTGTATCTCTTGGTTGGAAAACAGCCAAAGGTGCGTTCCATTACGATGTGAGCATTGCTTCTGATGTTCCCTTTCAAGCACCGGTGCGTGAAGAAAATGGAATTCTTAATCCATTATTCTTAACACAATTGCCCAAATATGGAACATACTATTGGAGAGTCCGTTCTTCGAATTTAATAAACACCAGCTCTTGGAGTTCGACATATTCAATGCGAGTCGACATTTTAACAAGTCTAAATCAAGAGTCAAATATATCAACATCGCCAAAATCAGAAGTATTTCCACCTTACCCGAACCCTTTTAATAATTCATCAATTATTAAATTCTCATTGGCTTACGATGAGGATGTTAATATTTCATTGTACGACATTACAGGGCGTTTTATTAAAAATATCGTGAGTCAACCAATGAAGCATGGCATTCATTCTGTAAAAATTGATGCTGATGATCTCTCTGCTGGACTATATATTGGTAAGGTAACCACTGGTCGTAAGAATGATTTTATAAAATTGAATCTGATAAAGTAATGATGCTTTAATTGTTCGCCTGAATCAAAACGATTGTTTTTCTGGTCTAGTGACTGAGAAATAAAATTCAACAAAAGCACAGTCATGATAGATTAACCCTTTCTATTGAATTTTCTATGTGCGGAATTCTTTTTGCCCCCAAATCTGTAACGAATAAAGACAGGTTTAAATCTAGTTTAGACCTGATGCAGCATAGGGGGCCTGATGCTCCAGGATGTATCACCGAAATCAGTAATTACTATCTTGGACATAATCGCTTATCCATTATTGATCTTAATCCGAGAAGTAATCAACCATTTATTTCAACTGATAAAAGGTTTTCTCTGATTTTTAATGGTGAGATCTATAACTATAAGGAACTTGCTCAAAAACATCAGGTTCCAATGCGAACCTCTTCGGATACCGAGGTATTGATCGAATTGTATTCCCGGATGGGGTCTCGATGTTTGGATGAATTGAATGGAATATTCGCGTTTATCATTGTGGAGAATTCAACAGGGCAGATTTTTGTCGCCCGCGACAGATTAGGTGTGAAACCTTTGTATTATTATCAAAAAGGTAACGAGTATATCTTTTCATCCGAGATCAATGCGATAATATCACTTACAAATGATACTAAAATTGATCCCATCGGCTTTAGACAGTATAAAAAACTGCGAACATTCTTTAACGGTAGAACATTATATGATAATATTAAAATGTTCCCAGCGGGTTCATATCTCGAATCAAATAGTATCCACAAATATTGGGAATTAAACATAATACCCCAAGCTCCTCCGGAAGACGATGAATTAAGAGACCTCATACAATCTTCGGTCAATTATCGATTGGTAGCGGATGTACCGATTGGAAGTTATTTAAGCGGGGGACTCGATTCAACGATTGTTACAGCATTATCCCGCACTCAGCATAGCTGGACAGTTGGGACATCTAATAATAATGAGTTTGAGTTCGGAAGAATCGCTGCTCAAAGATACAATACGATACATCATGAGGTGCTATACGCGAGAGAAGAATTTATTGAAGCAGCAAAGCTCATGATAAAAAAGAGGAAAGAACCACTGTCAGTGCCGAACGAAGTGCTTTTATATCTAATGACAAAAGAAGTCAAGAAACACAACACCGTCGTTTTAAGTGGAGAAGGTGCTGATGAATTGTTCTTTGGTTATGACAGAATCTTCCGTTGGGCACACTCCGTTAAACATTTTGACATAGATTCATTTGATAAGTTCTATTCATACGGCTCCTATAAAGATAACGAAATCCTTGATGATGCTCTTTCACCATTCAGCCGATATAATAATGCTATAGATATCGTTGCTGCCTTTTTTCAAATTGCACATCTCCATGGCTTATTACGAAGATTGGATAATTCAACGATGTTATGCGCTGTTGAAGCACGAGAGCCTTTCGTTGATTATCGTTTGATTGAAAGGATGGCAGGTGTTCCATTTGAATACCGTATGGCAGGCGGTAATGTGAAGGAGCCATTAAAGCGAGTGTTCAAAGACCAGCTACCTTCAGAAATTATCGAGAGAAAGAAAGTCGGTTTTCCAGTGATATTGGAGGAAATTATTCCCAAAAGTGTTCCGGGAAATTCTGGAATGGATCGTTGGTTTAATTTTAATTTACTCGAACTTGGTATCCAAGTCTAAAGGAGTTCACGATGATAATCGGATATACTTCTGGTGTTTTCGATCTGTTCCACATTGGTCACCTTAATATTTTAAGGAACGCAAAATCGGTTTGTGATAAACTCATAGTTGGAGTTACAACCGACGAGTTAGTATCATATAAACATAAAAAAGCAGTCATCCCATTCCATGAGAGACTTGAGATTGTTCGTAGTATCAAATATGTCGATGCAGTTGTTCCACAAGAAAGCATGGATAAATATGAAACTTGGAGAAAACTCAAGTTTGACATTATGATCGTCGGTGATGATTGGTATAAAACTGAAAAATGGCAGGATTTTGAAAAGCAGTTCTCAGAAGTTGGTGTAAGGATAATCTTTTTTCCGTACACAAAGGGGACTTCTTCCACCATCATCAATCAAACATTGAACTCTTTGCGATCACAGGAATAAATGGTATTAAAAAAAATTTGGCATATTATCGCATACCTTTTACAAAGTCTTCGCTATGGCTTATTGTGCGCCTTCAGCTACCCTGCTTTTGTCCGATTAAAAAAGGAACATCACACCATTTTTGTTGTTGACTATTTTGATGGCATTTATGCTGATTTCTATCAGAATATCGTTGCCGAATTGAACCGTGCAGGAAAAGAGGTATATTTTTGTTACTCCAAAAAATTACCATTTAGTGAACAACTCCGTTTAGAACAAGCCCGCTTCATTCCGCAATATTTTGTACAGTATCTTGATAATGTCATTCTCATCTGTGCATCGATCCCAAATGTAAAGTTCAAAGGTACGAAATGCAAAATAGTGCAGATATTTCACGGTTTTGCCTCGATGGGATCTGGTTTCGGTGAAGAGTTTATTAAAGAATACTCAACAAAGTTTCAATGTTCGGTAGTACGTTTTGCTGCTGTTTACAGCGATTGGTGTGAGTTTGCACCGCTTTATAAATTTTTATCAACCTGGTTATCAAGGAAAATTGAATCAAGAATTATCGGAGGCAAAGGAGAATCTGCAATACCTTATATTCATATCAGGGATTTATGTGAGCTGATAAAAACTATCATTCTTAAAACGGATGAGCTTCCTGATTTTGATATTTATAATGCAAGCCCGAATGGATCAACCTCGCATAAGGAGCTGTTCGAAATATCAACGAGATATTATTATGGCGAAGTAATAAAGCCGATTAACTTGCCCAAATTTCTGGCATATCCAGCATTAATAGTCAGAAAGCTGTTACAAATATTTAAACTTACTTGTGAAGATCCTTTTGAGCAATTCTGGATGGTAAAATATATTGATAAAAAACTTGATATTGATTCTTCGTACACAGTGTCCAAACTTAATTGGCAAACTAAACCAAGATATCATATTAACAGAAGATTA
>JABWAK010000086.1 GCA_013361065.1 Bacteroidota bacterium | reverse complement strand
GTAAGGTCTTCAATGCACGTGTTCGTTCGCAGTCTCATCGTCTCCTTCCTTCTCCTTTCATCGTTGCCGGCGCAGGATGCTCCCGCAGCGGATTATTATGCAGGCGTGTACAGGTTATCCGGTGCGGCGCTGCGGTCAGCATTGCATAACCTCATCGACGGGCACACTGTGGTCTCGTATGACGGTCTTTATACCGCATTCCCTTCGACCGATTCCAAACCGAACGGAAAGGTATGGGATATCTATTCCGATATCCCCGGCGGAACCCCGCCGTATGAGTATGAGCACGGACTCCGGAAATGCGGTTCGTACAACAGCGAGAATGATTGCTATAACCGTGAACACTCCTGGCCCGATAGCTGGCTCGGCGCTACGAATCCGGCCCGTTCCGATCTCTTCCATATGTATCCTACGGATGGATACGTCAACAACCGCCGGAGCAACTATCCGTTCGGTGAGGTCTCCAATCCGACCTGGACGTCAATGAACGGGAGCAAGGTCGGTCCGAACACCGCTGCCGGGTACTCCGGAACGGTCTTCGAACCGATCAACGAATACAAAGGGGATCTGGCGCGGTCGATGATGTACATGTCCGTTCGTTATTTTACGGAGGATACCGGCTTCACAACAACCGTCGCAACGAACAAGTCCGAACTGCTCGGCTGGTATGCAGCGATGCTGTACCGATGGCATGTGAAGGATACGGTGAGTATGAAGGAGATCGTGCGGAACAATGCGATCGAAACGTTTCAGAAGAACCGGAATCCCTTCATCGATCATCCGGAATTCGCAGCGGAGATCTGGAACACCTCCGCCGCGCCGGTCATCGGATACGTGCAGCAATTGTCATCGACCGGCATCGAGATCGATCTTACGCGGTATGTCGACTCGGTCAGTGTGGTCACGGCTGGTAATATCATGGTGGACAAAGGGATCGGGAATCCGGTCTCGGTGCAATGGGGTGTGAATAACGATGTTTCGAAAGTGCGGATTGTGACATCACCGCTCCAGCCGGGAACCCAGTATCAGATCCAGCTGAAGAATGTGAAGAGCATCAATGGGGTGGCGATGAAGGATACGGCGGTCTTTCTGAAGACCTCCGGAGTCGCTTCCGTGCCGGACGGTGCGGTGCCGGATGGATTCGTTCTGGCGCAGAACTATCCCAATCCCTTCAATCCGCTCACCACCATTGAGTTCACGCTGCCTCGGGAAGCATTCACCTCCCTGAGTGTATTCGATCTGCAGGGGAGGGAACTCGAGGTCGTATTGCAGCGCCGCCTGGCCTCCGGCACCTATCGCCTGCCGTTCAATGCCGGAATGCTCCCGTCCGGCATCTATATCTATCAGCTCCGTTCGGGTTCCCAGGAACTTTCCCGGAAGATGATGTTGATCAAATGATGGACCTAGGAGGTACTGCCAATGTACGGACTCGACAACACCTCGCGTGAATCACTCCAGAAGCATCTGCGCACAGCGGATGAGTTCTTCCGTCAGCGCAAGTATGAGGATGCACTGGTGGAGATAGAGAAGGCGCTGACCATCGATCCGCGGAACACACTGGCGCGGACCTTCCAGGAACGGACGCGGCTGGCAGTGAAACAGAACCAGAAGCCGGCAGCCCCGGTCACCCCGGCCGCCGTTCAGGCCGAGGACCCGTCCAAACAGCTGCCGCAGTTGTTCCGCGATATCGATCTTCATCTTTCGGCGAAGGATTTCCGGGCCGCCACCGCCGCCGCCCAGCAGATCCTGGCGATCGATCCCGAGAACTTCTACGCCAAAGCATACCTTGACACGATCGACCAGCAGCAGCGCGACCACATCGCGGAGGTCGCCAACACTGTCCAGTCTGCCCCAACCATCTCCGTTCTCCCGCCGCCGGACCTTCCGAAGGGGAGTCTGGCCATGTACCGGGAGATGCTGAAGGAATTCTGGTTCGACGGAAAGATCAGTAACGAGGAATCACAGCAGCTGCATGCGGTCCGGCAATTGTTCGGGATCTCGGCTGCGGAGCACACCGAGATCGAGCGGGAGGTGAAGGTGCAGGCGTACGTCGATGCCCTGCAGATGGCATGGAAGGACGGCGTGGTGACCGAGAACGAACAAAAGGTGCTGCAGATGATGCGGCAGCGGTACTCCATCTCCGCCGAGGAGCATCTCTCCGCAGAGATGAAGATCGAGGAGGCGCGGAGAACGCGGACGAGCCGAGGCACCATCCTGCTGGTGGACGGGGATATGGAGACGCTCACCGGAATGATCGCCGAGTTGAAACGCCGGAACTTCGAGGTCCTCATCTCGCATTATATCGATGACGCGCTGCAGGTGCTCATCAACCGGACGCCGGACATCATCATCAGCGAGATCTTCTTCGACCAGCCCGGGGTGGATGGTTTCGCACTCTATACGAAGATCGGGCAGCTGGAACATCTGCGCCATGTCCCGTTCTTCTTCATGTCGTCCTATAGCGACGACAAAGTGATGCGTGCCGGCATCCGTCTCGGCATCGACCACTTCTTCCGGAAACCGCTCGACATGAAATTGGTGGTCACCGAGGTCGAGGCAGCGCTGCGGATTCAGCGCGCCGTGTGAAAATACTGCCGATCATCGTACATCGTACCGTAGGAACCGGACGAATGCCCCCGCGAATGCGGCGAATGAGAAGAACCCCAGCAGCCCGATATCGATCATGGCAGGAACGGCCGCATCCCGGAAACTCCGTTGCGGTTGTTCGAACCGCGGCATATCGCTGATGTCCAGCACTCCTTTCTCCCGTCCCGTATCGATCTTCACTCCCGTATCTGTGTTGACCTCGATCCGGATCCCTCCCATACCGCCCGATTCCTTCTGTTTCTTGTCCTTGTACGCCGTGAACAGGGGCCGATAGATATTCAGCGCATCTTCATAACGAGCCTTCAGGGTGATGTCGGTCCCGGCAAGGTTTACCGCTGCAAGATGGTACGCTGATGCCGGTGAGAACCGGGAGAGCGCGAAGGCAAGCCGCTCCTGCTCCGCCTTCCGGTTCCGCTGCTGTTCGTTCGCCGAGAGGGCAAAGGCATCGATATCCTTCTGCACCTGTTTCCGGTTCCGGTCATCCTCCTCCATCCATTCCCACATGTGCTGCTCACGGTATGCCTCCCGGTCCTCCCGGGTCATCGATTCGATGGGTGCGTTCCGCGACCTCCATGTGGTCTGCAGCGTCTCCTCGTACCGGGCCCAGCGGTCCTTGGCGAACGCATCGCGTTCCGCCTCCACTTCGGCGACCGTCGGGATGACGACGATCTGACCGGCGATGGTCGCACCGGCACGCGGAACGATGAACACGAGGCAGACCCAGGACACGAGCGAATACAGGAACGAGGTGGAGGATCGTTTGGTCGCCGTCGAGAGCAGGATCCCGGCGGCGATGAAGACGGTCACATAGAGGATACTGGTGCCGTACAGTGTGAGCAGCCGCAGCCAATGGTCCGGGCTCATCGGAACACTCCAGACGATCAGCAGCAGGGCGGAGAGCATGAACGGAATGCAGAGGGGAACGATCAGTCCCAGCCAGGCACCGATGAACTTCCCCAGGATGTACCGTGCACGCGGCACGGCATTGGAGAAGATGAGCTGCAGGGTGCCCCGTTCCGCCTCTCCGTTCACGGCATCATAGGTGAAGAGCAGCGCCAGCAGCGAGAACACCACGGAAACGATGAATGCCATATCGATGAAGCGGAACACCGCATAGACAGGATCGTCGGAATAGGTGCTGTGCGTCAGCTTGATGCCGCGGAAACTGTTCACTGCAGAGATACGTCCGATATCGTCATTGACCCCGGCAACGAAGATCTGCATCGGATCGGGAGCGCGGAGCACGGTGTTGTTCAGGGACATCCACCCCCGCGCTTCGCGCATCTCCTGCTGGGTGAGCGCCGTGGTCGTCTCATACTGCCGGACGGCATCGTGATATTGTGCGATGCCGACCGCAACGCTCAACAGCATGAGCAGGGAGGTGACCGCGAAGGTCAGACTGAATTTGGGACTCAGAACGATCGTGCGTAGTTCATGGGTGATCAGTGTGTTCAGCATACAGGCTCCGAAGGATGCATGGATGATCCGGCCGCCGTCCTTCAGCGGACGTCGTACCGTTGGAATGACCGGTAGGCACCGGCAAAGAACAGCAGCAGATAGACCGCTAACACGCCGGTGTAACCGGTGTAAGCCCCAAGTCCTGAGGCGGCGGAGAGCGGCGTGAACGCGAACTGCGGCAGTTCCCGGATATTGATCGGTTTCGGCGGTGCGGCATCATCATCGGTCACCATCCGGACGACGAACGAGAATCCGCCGGTATTCATCCCGGTCTTCTCTTTCATGAATGCCGCATACTGCCGTTGGTACTCCTTTGCCTGCTCCAGAAAGGCACGTTCCATCCGCAGCGAGGTACCGTTGATCTCGCCGGCCGCCAGCGTGAAGAGGGCGGAGGGGCTGACGCCCGAGACGAGCATCGCGAGCATCTGCTGCTCCGCCTGACGGTTGGTCCGCTCCTCGTTCAGCCGCGCGCTCAGCTCGTTGAACTTCTTCTCGCGCGCATCGGCCAGCTCCTGCATGAATTTGTTGAATCCCGCCATTACCTCCTGCACATTCTGGGACTTCGGCGGCGTGTAGGAGTTCATCCTCCCGCGGTCCTCGTTCCAGATCTGCGACATGAACCGGCTCTTCTGCGAGTTGATCTCGTCCACACTCGGCACGGTGACGATCTGGTCCGCTGCCACCACCGACAGGCGCGGCACGATCATCACCATCACGATCCACAGGGAGAGCAGCACGAGGAACGATGTGGAGGACCGTTCCGTGGACGCTGAAACGAACAAGGCCAGTGCCAGGAACGCGCCGACCGTGATGATCCCGGCGCCGATGATCAAGGCCAGCTTCAGCCAGTCGTCGCCTGCCAGAGTGATGCCGAAGGCCGGCAGGATCAGGATACCGGCCAGGATCGGTACCAGCAGCGGGACCGCCAGTGCTAGGAATGCGCCGATGAACTTCGCGATGATATAGCCGGTCCGCGGGATCGCATTGGAGAAGGTGAGCCGCAGCGTTCCGCGTTCCTTCTCGCCGTTGATCAGGTCGTAGCCGAACAGGATGGCGAAGAGAGTCAGAACGATGGAGAAGATGAATTCGAGGTCCAGGAACCGGAACAGGGCGAAGATCGGATCGTCGCCGTACCGGCTGTCCTGACTCCGCAGTTCACCGCGTCCGCGTACCTCGATGGTCCTGCCGATGTCGTTCGCCACGCCGTTCACCAGTGTGGCCAGCGGCTGCGGAGGGAGGAAGATCTTATACTCCTGCACCCGCGTCCAGTCCGTCACTCCCTCGTACTGCAGATCGTTCGCACGCTTCGATGCCTCATACTGTGCCGTTGCCACCTGATGGTTCCGGGCGCCGATGAGAAACGACAGGATGATGAGCACCGAACAGATGCCAAAGGTGACCAGGAACTTGGACGATGTGAAGATGTCGCGGAGTTCTTTTTCGATGATGAGACGTACCATGGGTTCTCCTGTTCTGTCGGAATGGGATCTATTCGGTGACACCGGCCATGTGCTCCATATAGAGCCGTTCCAGGTCCTCGCCGGACAAGGCAGCGCGGGACTGCTGCATCACCAGATTCCCCTGCCGCATGATGCCGATCGTATCGGCCGATTCCTTCGCGCGGAAGATATCATGCGTGGACATCAGGATCGCTTTCCCTTCATCCCGCAGCGAGCCAAGCAGCTGCATGAATTCATACCCCGATTTCGGATCGAGCCCGGAGGTCGGTTCATCCAGCAGGATCGCCGGTGCATCCTTCAGGATGGCGATCGCGATCCCGCATTTCTGACGCATCCCTTTGGAGAATCCTTTGAGCTTCTTATGGTGCGCCTCCTCCTGCAGTCCGACACGCAGCAGCACCCGCCGGTAATCCTCTGTGGTGTACCCGGTCCTGCCGCCCAGCCGGACGAAGTATGCAAGATTCTGGACCGCTGTGAAGTTCGTGTAGAGCATCACATTCTCGGAGACGAACGCCACATGCTTCTTGGCTGCCAGCGGATCCGCATGCGAGGCGATGCCGGCGATCCGTGCTTCGCCGGAGGTCGGCTCAAGGAAGTTCAGGAAGAGATTGATGGTGGTCGTCTTCCCGGCGCCGTTGCCGCCGAGCATCGCGTAGATCTCGCCGGGGCGGACGCTGAACGAGACATTGTTGACCGCCAGTGCACCGTCCTCGTACCGTTTGGTCAATCCGTTCGCTTCGAGCAGTGGTTGTTGTTCCATGATGAGCTCCTTATGAATGGTTCACAATTGTGTTATGGATGTTCACCGGCGAGAGACCGTGATGCCATACCAGACGATCCCCCCGATGGTCCCCAGGATAAGCAGGACAACGATGATCGTGCCGAGGACATTCGAGGATGCCTGGACCTCCGCCGTGATGGTCTTGTCCTCGCCGTTCACCGGCTGGTTGTCGGACAGTGCGGTCGTCCGCAAACGGATCTCATACCGGCCGGGAGGGATGCCGGCGGGCGGTGTGAATTCCAGGCCGATCCGCTTCTCCTCGGAGATGTCGAGCGACGGGATCACCGTCGGTTCGATCCGTTTCACCCAGTTGAGCGGAACATCCGCTTCGACCTTCACATTGTCGAGCCGCCGGGTCCCTTCGTTCACCAGTTCCACTGACAGCCGGACCGTTCCGTCCGCGCCGATCGCATGGTAGAGCTGCTGTGCCCGGACCAGCAGGCGTCCTTTCCCGCGCGGTACCAGCTCCAGCTTGACGTATCCGATCTGCAGCCGTTCGATCTCCTCCGGCGTCCACACCTTCGCACCGGCGTTTCGGAACTCTTCCATCCGGTCCCGCGGTATCACAAGGACGTAGAAGGGGATCGGGACATCCATCCGGATCTCGGAGGAAGGACGGTCGGGCAGGGAGACATCCAGCGCTGCGCGCCTTGTGTTCGCATTCTCCAGGAATTTGAACTGGCTCAGCCGTGCCTGCGTCTGCGGGTCCTTGAAGTACCGGTTGAGCTGCTGTGGCAGGTTCACCACCTCCAGTGCGAAGGTGTTGGTCGTGCCGCTGAAGAGCTCGAGCGTCAGGTCGAATGTGGCGGTCTTGCCGAGTTCTGCTTCCTGCGAGAACTGCTGCGACTGGACGATCACACGGTTCTGCGATGCATCCTTCTGCAGGAAGATCTTCATCGCCCGCGATGAGCCGTTCCCGTAGATCAGATTCACCACGACCGCGTCCAGGTCCTGCAGCAGCACGAAGTCGAGTTCCTTCGGATGCCCGAAGCGGAGTTCGTCGATCTTCGCCTCGTACGGCTGACTGATGATGGAGTTGTCGGTGTTCGCGATGGAGACGTAGATGTTCGGGATGACGTCCGGCTGCAGTGAGCGGAACAGCTGGTCCTCCATCCCGACCAGTTTCTGGAACTCCGCATTCCCGCCGGAGGTGTTGATGAGGGTGAGACGGACATGCTTCTTGCCGTCGCGGGACTGGTATTTTACCGCCCGCTCCACCGAGATGAACTGGGTCTCGAACAGCACCGCCAGCAGTGACTGCTGGTAGTTCACTTCGGCATCGGAGAACGAGACGCGGGAACGGTCCAGTTCCGCTTGTGACAACAGTCCCTTCTTGTAAAGATCCTGCTGCCGCTCGAATTCTTTCCGGCTGAACTCGAAAGCTTCCTTGGCACGCTTCAGACCGAGCAGACGGTATTTATCATCCCGCTGGTTGAAGTACGGATTCCCCTGTCCGCCGGCCTCCGCCGGCAGAAGTAGGAAGAAGAACACTATGAACAGCATCATGCGCATGGTCCGGGTCCCTGTCATCGGGTGATCATCATCATCTTGGGCTGCGGTTTCGGGAAGCTGGCAGTGTATTCCTTCCCGTCGCGCGCAAGCACGATCGTCACGGTGGCTCCTTTTCCGATCGGGGTGTAAAGCTCATCGAACTCCTCGGCGCTTGCCACCGCAGTGCCGTTCAGCGTGCGGATGATATCGCCTTTCTTCGGGACCGCCGTCTCGAAATTGGAGGAGGCGGAGGGGAGCACCTCGATGATCACCGCCGCACGGTCCTTGGTCGTCAGCTTCAATCCGAGCGCGGGTAACAGGACCTCGCCTTCCTTTTGTTCCATCCGCATCACCATCTGTCCGCCGCCGGTCTGTTTGTTCATCTCCTCATCGCTCTTCCGCGTGAAGGAGACCATCATCAGGGACTCGCCCCGCTTCACCCCCAGCTTGAACTCCTGGCCGGGCGCACACTTCTCATAGAGACCGCGAAGGTCCTTCATGGTCGAGAGCTTCTTGCCGTTGGCCATCAGGATGACATCCCCTTTCCGGATGTCCGAGGATTGTTGTTCGTTGTTCCCCAGCACTACCTCAACAGCGAGCCGTTCCTCCTTCGGTGTGACTACGGCTCCGATCTCGCGGAGGATGACGGCATCATCGAGCGAGAAGGTGCGTGTGATGCGTTTCGGCTCCTGTCCTGCAGTGAGCAGTGAGTAGAGGGTCAGAAGTATGATGAGTTTCCGCATGGCGGTCCTTTCGATAGTGGACGGTTGTTGATGTGTCGCTGCTTTTGACGGTCAATCTACGCCGGCAGTTTCGTCATTCATAGTTAAAGAGTGTTGCAGTGTGTTAAAAAATGTTAAACGGCAGGAATTTGTTCTTCACAAATGGTAGATTGTGACATGAACGAACGCAGTCGGCATATCATCCCGATCATCGCTGTGATCACAGCAGCGATGGCCGGACTCATCGCGCTCCAGGTGTATCTATTGCTCGGTGCGTACGAAGCAAAGGAACAGGCTTTCGACCGTAATGTGGTCAATGCACTCACCGCTGTGTCGCAGCAGATCGAGAAGGACGAAGCAGCATCGAAGATCTTCTCCCTGGTGACAGCACCAAACGAAGAACGCCGGACTGTGAAACGGCCTTCAGGGAAATTGCGCATCAACACTGCGCCGGCGGGAGAGGGGACACGAAGAGAAGGGGTCACCTGGGTTGTCGCCGAATCTTCCGCCGCAGGGAACGGCACGCAAATGAGGGTGGAAGTGTTCCACTCCGGCGGTATCGATACCCTCCCGACGATGATCGTCCGGAAACAGGCAGCAGGGAAGGGGAGCCGCCGGACGAACTCGTTCTCATACAGCTATTCCACCGATGTGCGGCGGATGGAGGTGAATGCATCGGTCGGAGATTCGGTGGTGACGATGATGCTGGATACCACACGGAAACGGAAGGGGGAGATCGTCGCGAAAGTGGTGGACAAGTTGTTCCTGCTGGAGGTGATGCCGGTCGAACAGCGGTTGGACCGGCACCGGCTCGATTCCTCCATCGGTGCATCGCTCCGCACGATCGGCATTACCACGCCGTATCTGTTCCGCGTCTCTACCGGTCACCGCGATTCCGTCAAAATGACGAATGACAGCACAGGGCGGTGGGCCGCTGATTCCTCCTATTATTCGGTCCGTCTCTTCCCGAACGATGTGATCCCCGGACGGCACGATCTGACCGTCATCCTTCCGGATAAGGTCTCGTACGTACTCGGTGAGATGGCAGTACTGCTGGTCCTCTCGCTCGTGTTCGTCGTGACGATGATCGTCAGCATGGGGGTCACGGTCCGGACGCTGTTCCAGCAGAAGCGGTTCGGCGAAGCGATCGTGGAGTTCATCAATAATATGACGCACGAGTTCAAAACGCCGCTCTCCACCATCGCCCTCGCCTCCGAAGCCATCGCTAAACCGGAAGTGATGAAGAGCCGCCTGAAACTGCGGCGGTACAACTCGCTCATCGCAGAGGAGAACAAGCGGATGCGGCATCAGGTCGATACCATCCTCCAGATGGCGGTGCTCGAACGCGGAGAGTTCGAATTGAAGAAAGAGAAGGTCGATCTGCATGCACTGGTGGAACGGGCGGTGGAGAATATTGCAGTTCAGACGGAGCACCGGAACGGCTCGGTCCGGATGTCGCTGAATGCTCTGCGTCCGGTCGTGCATGCCGATCCGCTTCATCTCGCGAATATCATCCACAACCTGCTCGACAATGCCGTGAAGTACTCCCCGAATGCTCCGGAGATCGAGGTGAATACGGCCGATGTGCCGGGAGGTGTGCGCATCCGGGTGAAGGACAACGGCATCGGCATCGCCCGCGAGCATCTCACCCGGGTCTTCGAGAAATACTACCGGGTGCCGACCGGCAACACGCATGATGTGAAAGGGTTCGGCCTCGGACTCAGTTATGTGGCATTGATCGTTAAAGCACACGGCGGCACGGTCGCCATGGACAGTGTGCCCGGACAAGGCACCGTTGTTGATGTGATCCTCCCGGCATGAACAAGGACCGGACCATATTGCTGCTGGAGGATGATGCGAACCTCGGATTCATCATCGCCGAACATCTGGAGATGAACGGCTTCCGGGTGCGGCACTGTCTGAATGGTGCCGAAGGACTGACCTCGCTCCGCCGGTCGCCGGCGACGCTCTGTCTGGTGGATGTGATGATGCCGAAGATGGACGGATTCACGTTCGTCCGCGAACTGCGCACGTTCAACGAGCAGCTGCCGGTCATCTTCCTCACTGCCCGCTCGCTCAAGGAGGACCGCATCGAAGGTCTTCGGCTCGGCGCCGATGATTACATTACCAAGCCGTTCAGTATGGAGGAACTTCTCCTCCGCATCCACGCAGTGCTCAAACGCTCCACGCCGTCGGAAGCACCGGCTGCTCTGCCGGCGGAGTACCGGATTGGATCAATGACATTCCAGGTCTCCCGGTCTCTCCTGCTCGGCCCCTCCGGCAAGGGGATCCGGCTGACGACGAAGGAAACCGGTCTTCTTGCGATGCTGTGCGCACGGCCGAATGATGTGGTGGACAGGGAGCGGATCCTTGCCGCTGTTTGGAACTCCGATTCACACTATGCGGCACGCAGCATGGACGTCTATGTTTCAAAACTGCGCAAATATCTCAAAAAGGAACCGAAGGCTTCCATTGTGAACGTCCACGGAAAAGGTTATAAACTCCTCGTTGACCCGTAGCACATTCCATTCCCTCCGATTGAACTAATCTGCGGTCACCCTTGTCAAAGGGATGATTTTACAGTTTTTTCACGCAAAAAAGTGTAAATTCATTTGATATCCATGAAAATCCGCAACTTCCTTATTCTATTGTGGCTCGGTGTTGCCGGGTGCGTCAGTGATGCACCCCGCGACAATCCGTTGGACCCGCAGTCCGACCGCTATGCTCCGGTCGGAACGCTGTCCGGCCGTCTTCTCATCCGGAACACCGCCACCGGCGTTGCTTCTGCAGAGATCATCCGAGTATCGGACGGTCTGACGGTGCGGAGTGATTCAGCGGGCTTTTTCAGCGTAAAGGAACTTCCGGCAGGCATGCAGTCCTTCATCGCGGTGAAATCCAATTTCCCCAACGATACATTCAGTGTCTCCATCCCGGCGGGCGGAACAGCGACCATCGTCAGGGAGATGAACAGTGCACCGGTGGTGACGATGAAGCAGATCGTGACCCATAAGATCGATTATGTGGAGTACTTCCCGCGGTACTACGTCACCGTCTCCGCATCCGTGACCGATCCGAACGGTATCACCGATCTCAGCGGCGCATGGTTCGCCGTCTCCACCTACCGTTTCCCGATGGAATACTCGCCAACCACGAAATTGTTCTCGGTGACAGTGGAGAAGGATTCGTTCCCGACCAACAGTATCGAATGGCTCATCAATAAACCGCTCACCATCGTGTCAACGGACGGACAGGGCGCGACCAATGTCAGCGATCCCTTCATGGTCACACGCATCATCGAAAATACCGCTGCACCGATCACGCAGGATACGACCACCGGTACGCCGCTGTTCAAATGGAAACCGCCGGCCGTGTCGTTCAATTATACAAGTATCATTACCGTTGCACGCCGCGGTACGGAGACCACCGTGTGGAAGTACGCGGGACTCCTCTCATTCTTCGAGGAACTGCAGTACCCGACGGACGGCAGTGTCGTACCGCTCTCCGCCGGCAATTATTTCTGGACCATCACCATCGTGGATGATTTCGGGAACACCTCCCGGTCACAGGAATCGTACTTTACCGTCAAATAAATGGACCAACCGAAGGACAATTTCAACGCGTTGTTCGAGATCACCCGGACCATTAACTCCATCCTCGATCCCGGGACGCTGCTCGAGACCGTACTGGACATCGCCATCCGCCACCTCTCCGCGGAGCGCGGGTTCGTGATGCTGGCGGACAATCTGAGCGAGAGCGGATACACGGTCGTGGCGGTCAGGAACTTCAACTCCAAGAAGGCCAGCGATGAGTTCGCCGCCTCCTCGTCCGTGGTCACCTCCGTGCTGCATACCGGCGAGCCGGTGCTGACATTCGACGCGATGACCGATGAACGGTTCGAATCCTCGGTGAGTATCATGGCGCAGAAGATCCTCTCCATCATCTGCATCCCGCTCCGGGCCGGCGATCGTATCACCGGTGCGGTCTATCTGGACAGCAGCAAGTCACGGAAAGCGTTCACGGAGGATGCCGTGAAATTCCTGACGGTCTTCGGCAGCCTTGCCGCCATTGCCATCGAGAATGCCCAGCGGTATACCACGCTGGAATCGGAGAACAACCGTCTGAAACAGGAGGTCGATCTTCCGCACCTGTTCGGGAACATCATCGGGAAGAGTGAGAAGTGGCGGAAAGTGCTGCAGATCTCCCAGCGTGTCCTTGATGTCGATGCGGCCGTCCTGATCACCGGGGAGAGCGGCACCGGGAAGGAACTCATCGCCCGCGCCATCCATGACAACGGCACGCGCAAAGGGAAAGCGTTCGTTGCCGTCAATGCCTCGGCTCTGCCGGAGAATCTGCTGGAAAGTGAATTGTTCGGACATGTGAAAGGCTCCTTCACCGGCGCCGCATCCGATAAGAAGGGACTGGTCGAGGTCGCGGCGGGCGGAACACTGTTCCTGGACGAGATCGGTGAACTGCCGCTGCCGGTCCAGGCGAAGATCCTCCGGCTGCTGCAGGAGAAGGAATACCGGCGCGTCGGTGATACCGCGAACAGGAAGACCGATATCCGGATCATCGCCGCAACCAATAAGGATCTTGCGGAGGAAGCGAAAGCGAACCGGTTCCGCGAGGACCTCTACTTCCGTTTGAATGTGATCGGCATCCATCTGCCGCCGCTGCGTGAACGCAAGGATGACATCCCGCTCCTGGCGAACTTCTTCGTGAAGCGGGCAGCGGAAACATACAAGCGGCCGGTGGAAGGGATCCATCCGGATGCCATGCAGCTGCTGCTGGCGAACCAATGGAAAGGCAATGTCCGCGAATTCCAGAATGTGATCGAACGAGCGGTCGTGCTCTGCCGCGGAACGCTCCTGACGAAGGAGGATTTCCTCTTCGATTCCGGCGACCAGTCCGCACTGCAGAAGACAGGACTCACGCTGGCCGATTTCGAACGGCAGCTCATCGAGACCACACTGCAGGAGATGAACGGCAACAGGACCCGCACCGCGGAACGACTCGGCGTGTCGCTCCGGTGGCTTCAATACCGCATCAAAGAATGGAGCAATGAGTGACCGGAGATCCGATGCTTCCGTGCAGAGCCGATGCGGTATTGTATACGCACTCCACGAGGATGGATTGATATTCCCATGAGCAGTCAGCAGTTCACCATCGAGCAGAAGCTCAGCGAAAGTGCTACAACGGTCGTCTACCGTGCGTTCGACACCGTACTGCACCGGACCGTCCTGCTGAAAGTGCTCCATCCGCATCTCGCGAACGATGCTGAACTGACAGGCCGCTTCATGCGGGAGGCACGCGCCTGTGCGGCCCTGCGCAGCGAGCATATCGTGCAGATCTACGACCTCACTGATTATGACGGTGCTCCGGCGATCGTCATGGAATATGTGGAAGGCCGGTCGCTGAAAGATGTGATCGCATCGGGCGCTCACCGCACTCCGGCATTCGCAGCGACCGTGGCCCGGCATGTGTTGCGCGCTCTTTCCGTTGCCCATGAACGCGGCATCATCCACCGGGATATCAAGCCGGGGAACATCCTTGTCTCAACAGCCGGTACCGTTAAAGTCACCGATTTTGGACTCGCCGCCGTCGCACTCTCACCGACCATGACCATGGAAGGGATGGTGCTCGGAACCCCGGCCTATATGGCGCCGGAACAGGTCCGCGGCGATGAAGTGGACCATCGCACGGACCTCTTTGCCCTTGGTCTCACCGTAGCGGAGACCGTCACCGGCGAACGGCTGTTCGAGGGGTCCACGCTG
>JABWAK010000085.1 GCA_013361065.1 Bacteroidota bacterium | reverse complement strand
TTGAACAGGACCGTGTTGTTCGCCGTGCTGTCGATCAGGTTGTATGAGAGCGGATGGACGCTGTCCGGATTGGTATTGAAGGTGATCTTCATGATATGATTGTTCGGCACGAGGGCGGAATTGATCACCTTCACCGATGCCGTGCCTGTCCCTTTCCCGGAGAGGCGCGTCAGACCGGTCGTTGCCGCTGCCGTATATCCAGGTACCTTCGGGTTCGGGCGTACCGCGACAACGTTCTTGGGAAGAATCGTCCCGCCGAGCAACGAACGGGTGACGGACATCGAATTCTCGGCAGGATAGAATGTGAAGGCCTCGTTCGATGCTCCCTGGATGATGGTGGCACCGAAATCGTAGGAGGTCACCGCATAGTAGTATTCCTGACCGTTCACGACGGTCGTATCGCGGAAGGAGTGGGTCAGACCCGACTCGGTTCCGAGGAAGTACGCCTGCCCGTTCACCACAGTGGAGGAGAATCCGCTGACGCCGTTCTTCAGGTCGTACTGCGCGAGCGGGTTGCCGTTGTTCTTCACGGAGATACCGCGGGCGCTGACGACCGTAGTGACATCATTGAAATTGTAATCGGTGGCGCGGTAGATCTTGTACCCTTCGAAATCGTTCACACCGGTGGTCGGGTCGGTGGAGCGCTCGGCCACATCGTTCCAGTGCAGCTGCACATATCCATCACCTGCTTCCGCCGTCAGGGTCGGTGTCGGCGGCGGTGTGGCGAACTTGTAGTTGCCGTTGTAGATGGTCTGCACCACCTTCACCGTATTCTTCAGCTCCAGCAGATCATAGCCGAATGCCAGGGCAAGACTGAACCGTTCCTGCGATGCCGCTTTCAGCGTGAAGGGACCGGAGGCGAAAAGGAATCCGATGTTACCGTTGTTGGCGCTCGACTGATCGAACCGCGACGCCGGGTTGGAGTTCGTGAAGTAATCATAGAAGAACTTCGGATAATCACCGCTGTAATTATTGGCGATGACCGGTTTGCCGGCGTTCGGATTCTTATAGAAGGCGATGCCAAAATCCTGTTCGCCGCCGGATGACGGTCCGATGCGCCACATGCGGAACCCGGTGAGACCGATCTGATCGGATTCATGGAGGTCGGTGCGGCCGAAATTCTGTTCTCCCGGGGTCGGCTTCCCGTCCCCTTCACCGCGGTCATGTGTATCCGGCTCGCCATCCTCACCGAAATCGTTCAGCGATGCGACCCAATCCAGGTCCTCATCACCGGTCCACCACACTCCTGTCTTATAGGCCAGCCGGTCCTCGAGTTTGCCGAAGATCGATTCGAACTGGGTAAGATTGTAGTTCGCCTGCACATAGGCGCGGATGTTGGACTGGCCGACGATCTGCGTTCCGGGGATGGTATCGCGGCTCTCGTTCGTGATGCCGTCCTGGTCGTTGTCGGCACCGTCGAACGGTTTCCCCGGGGTCTCGAGATACGCGTAGCCGAGATACCCTGTCTTGCTGGCCGAACTGAGCAGATCCTTTCCGCGTCCGTAGTTGTCCCACGTATACACCAGATTCAATCCAGATGACCGGTCGAATGCAGCGTTGTCATCGTCCGATTCCGGGACCGAATCAGCGCCGATGGAGGAACCGCCGACACCGGAGTCCATGTAGACGCCGAAGATGATGTTCTCATCGGTGCTGCCGGCTGCGGGATAACTGGTGGTCCCTTCATTCGTGATGTCATAATGATAGAAGATCACATTCCCGGCCTGCGGTGTCGCCCACTGGAAGCCGCGCACTTCGATCTTCAGACCGAGACCGTACCGGGTGTTGTCGCGGCTGTCGGGCTGGAAGTCCCATGCATCGTAGTACTGATCGTCCATCACGGTGAAACTCTCCTGGTCCGGTGCGAAGGCGAGCGAGGTCCCGAAGTATCCGTTCCAGCGTCCGTTGTAGGAGGTGTCCTTCCCGGGCCAGCTCTTCGGCCAGGTACGCGGGTCGTTGCTGATGGCGGAGGAACGGCCGATGTTGATCGACGGGTCCTTCTCGAAATAATCGGGCCGCGGCTCGAACCGCATGCGGCGGTTGAACTTGACGCTCGTCCCCTGCCCTTCGCGGTACCCCGTCTCCATGATATAGGCGGTGGAGGTATTGATCTGCGTGATCTTCGCGAGCACGAACGGCGTGATGCCGTCCGTATAGTTCATCCCGCTCCCCTTCGGCACTTCGGCCGAGTGGAAGGTGGCAAGGTCCACGCCGATCGGATCGTTCGGATAGTCGCCCACCATGCCGAAGTTCCAGAACCGGGTGCGGATGTTGTTCGCGTCATGCACGCCGAGGCGTTCCGCATCGGAGGTGCCGCGTTTCTCCAACGGGACGATCGGCAGGAAGGTCTGCGCTGTGAGGGTGTGGAACGCTCCGAGGAGCAGGCAGCAGGCGGTGGTGATGAATGGTCTCATAGTGAATGATCTCCGTCAGATTACTGTGCGGACAGGTCCGGTGAGAAGGAAATGCCGAGCTCGATCCTGCGCGGCGCGAAGTACCGTGTCGGATTCGCGAGCGCATTCCGGTCGGTCACGGAGGTGAGCGAATAATCCGGGCTCCCTGTCGTGGAGAAGACGCCGCCGTTGAAATAAGTGGTGTTGAACAGATTGAAGACACGCAGGAACGCGTTCATGGAGATGAAGCCGACGGAGATCCCCTTCTCCGCACGGAGGTCGACCAGGAATCCGCTCGGCCGGCGTCCGGAATTGGTCTCGATCTGCGAACCGAATCCTGACCCGATCGACGGTGTGTAGGGAAGGCCGGAACCGTACTTCATGATGGCACTCACGGAGTATTCGCCTGGCTCGGAGATCTGCAGCGTCGCATTGAGCGTATGCCGCTGGTCCCAGTTGAGCGGCACCTGCCGCGGACGGGCATCCATCTTCGCTTCGGCAAGCCGTGCGGTCTCAGACGGATCACTGGAATTCCCCTGGGCGGTTTGCCACGTGTAATCGAGCGACGTGCTGACGAGTCCCATCCGGCGCTGCGTCAGGGACACGGTGAACCCGGCGACATTGCCGAAGTCGACGTTGGTCATCCTGGTGTACTGCGCATCGTTGTAAGTGGAGATGAATTCCACACCGAGCAGGTCGCGGATATCCTTATAAAAGAGGTTCACGGAGAGTCCCAGCACTTCGGAGAGAGCATTCTTGTAGCCGAACTCGTACTGCACGGTCCGTTCCGGTTTCACATCGGGATTGCCGAGCACGCCGTAATCCGAGGTGCTGGCCTGGATCCGCGCCAGCCGGGCGTAGTTGGAGTTGCTGAACATGTCGCGCAGCGGCGGCAGCTGATAGAAATGTCCGTACGAGAAGAAAAGTCCGGATGTGGTGGTGATGGGATACGAGACACCGAGACGCGGTGCCAGCGAATACTTGTTCGTGGTGCTGCGCGGCGGCGATGCGGGAGCGCCGCTGATGGCGTTCGCCGGATTGGCCAGGTCGCTCGGCAGTGTGGCGCGGGCATCGAAGTTCTCATAGCGCACGCCGGCACGGATGGTCAGGTCGTTCCATTCCACCATGTCCTGGAGATAGGCGGAGATCGAGATCGGATCGTAGAATTGTATGCCCGGATAATCCGGCGGCAGATCGACGTACCGTTTCAGTACCGTCACGCCCGATTCCTGCAGGTAGACGAGCGTACCGGCGGTACCGAACTGCAGGTCCGACATTTGCAGTTCCACCCCTGCCTTCACCTGATGCTCGCGGGAGACCTGGCTCATAAAGGTCACTTTGCTGATGTAGGAATCGGTCGTCTGCCGGAACCGTCCGAAGTCGACACCGCGGGCAATGATGTCCGTGTTCGGTATGCCGGTGGGTGATCCGGCGGTCTCGTACCGGGGATCGTAGAAATCCTCATAGACCCAATCAGTGTACTCGAAGAAGTTCTGGTGGAAACTGACGGTGTAGTAAGTACTGGCGGAGAGCAGATGGGTCATGTCCACTCCCTGCACGTAGGAGGAGGTCTGCTGGATCTTCCGGCCGTCCGGATTCAGCCGCCATGAATAATCGGTGCCGGAACGTTCGGAGACGTTGAAGAGCGCCTGATAACTCAGTTCCACTCCCGGGATCGAGCGGTTGGTCAGTTTTACCAGACCGGACCAGTCGCGCGTATATCCGATCGCGACCTCCTCGCCGCTTCCTGTCGGTTTGTACAAGGAATCGGTCGGACGGTAGGTGCGCGTGCCGTAGAGATAATCATCGAATGCGTAGTAGCGGCCGTTGACGAGAAAGAAGGTCTCCGGCAGCTGGGTCGGTCCGCTCACGGTCGCCTGGTAGCTCTGTGTGGAAAAGGGATGCGCCTTGTACGTGAGGCCGCGCTTCCCGCCGCTGGCATAGAGGAAATCGCCGCCGTAGACCTCGGCGGACCACTCGAACCGGTCGCCGCCGGATTTGAGCACCGTGTTGACCACGCCGCTCATCGCCTGTCCGTACTCGGCATCGAATGTGCCGGTGATGACCTGCACCTCCTGGATGATGGAGCGGTCGATCTTCAGACTCGATTTGTTGTCATACGCATTGTTGATGGAGACGCCGTTCACCTGGTACTGCACTTCCCCGTCACGGCCGCCGCGGAAATGTCCGTCCACCACGCCGGCCTGCAGATTCACGATATCCTGCAGTTCCTGTACCGGCAAGGCTTTGATCTCCTGATCGCTCACCGTGGCAACGGTGCTCGTCAGATTCACCTGCACGACCGGTTTCTCCGCCGTGATGACGACGGTCTCCCCGGTGATGACCTCTTCCTGGAGTTTCGCTTCCAGTTTCGTCGTGTTATCCGATGTCACCAGCACGTTCTTGATGACATGCGTGCGATATCCGATAAAACGGAACTGGACCTCGTAGGTCCCGGGCGGGACGTTGAGGATGGTGTAGTATCCGTCCAGATCGACCACGGCGCCGAGCGGCGTGCCGGTGACGATGATGTTCGCGCCGACGAGCGGGTCACCGCTCTTGGCATCGGTCACCCGGCCGGAGATCTTGCCGGTGATACCGGCGGTGAGGATACCGTTCAGAAGGATGGTCAGCAGCAGCACGGAGGAGCAGAACCGTGTGCGGGACAACTGCAGAACGTGCGTCATATCGATCCCATTCTGTGAAGACGTTTGATGCGGAACAATGAGGGTTTCGGTGAACACTGCGGATGGCGGAACCATCACGGCATGCCCGGCTCTTCGCCGGGCATGTCCGTAATGTACTGCTTACTTGAGCAACATCATACGTCCCACCACCGCCTGATTGGAGGCAGTGCGCAGACGATAGGTGTAGACACCGGAAGCGAGATGTGCAGCATTGAACGTCACTTCCTGGACACCGCTGTTGCGGAGACCGAGGTTCTGGGTCGCCACAAGGCGGCCAAGCACGTCGAACACTTCCATCGTCACTTCATTCACCTGCGGCATGCTGAATTTGATGGTCGTGGAGGGGTTGAACGGATTCGGATAGTTGCCGATCAGTGCGAATTCGTTCAGAGCCACGTTCGACTCGTTGCCGACGGAAAGGACGGTCTTGTTCGGATCCATGTACATCCATGCAGCGCCGTCCTGCCAGTCCTGCTCGCGCATGAACCAGGTGCGGGTGCCGTAGCTGGTGGAGGGAGGATCGAACGAATCACCGTCGAACATGCAGATTCCGAAGAAGAGCACGCCGTCGCCGCGGCCGGCCGGATAGCCGAGTTTGCGGAGGTTCACTTTCATCTCAGCCGTGTAGCCGTTGTCCACCTGTGTTCCAAGTGTATCGACCGTGGTACCGGCATTCAGCGACGTGGTGACCGTGACCGCCTGAGCGAGGGAATCCCATCCGCCTTTGGCAAGGTCTTCCATGCGCATCGCTTTACCGACAGAATCCAGGATGAAGGTCATGCGGCGGACGTTGAGGACGGAGTCACCGTTGCGGGAGTCGCGGGCGGTGATCATCACGCGGAACCCGTCCCAGCGATCCATCTTGCCCGGCACGGACTGTACCACTTTATCCTTCACGCGGAAACCGAGGTACAGGGTATCGCCCTTGTAGAAGTATTTCACCGTACCGGTGTCGCCGTCGATCACGGCTGCTTTGCCGCCGTTCACATCGGGCTGGAACTGGCCGCTGCGGAACGGAGCGGTGTTCGGATAGGCATTGCGAATGGCAGCATTCCCATAGCGGAGATGCAGCGTACCGACGCCTTTGTCATTCCACACGGCTTCATCCAGTTTGCCGTCGAGATTGGGAGCGGCATAGGCACCCGCGCCGGGGATGATCAGGTCCGCATCGATGGTCGGAGCAGCGCCGGAGGAGGTGGTGACGGCCGGTTTCGCGAAGATACGGATGTGGTTGTTGTTGTTGCCGCCCCACGGACCCTGGGCCCATGCTTTGTTGACGGTGAAACGGTTCTTGGTGGTGTCCGCACCGCGGAACCACTGCCAGTCGCAGTCATAGATCGACAGGCTGTACATGATGATGTCGCCGTTGGTGGCCTTCACATCATAGCCGTAGTACTTCAGGTTCACCTTCAGTTCCATCACATACCCTTTGTCGATCACGGAGTCGGCATTCGTCACGCCGTCCACCACGGTCTTCGCATCCCAGATCTTCGCTTTCGGGAGTCCGTCGGTGGAATCGGTCCAGCGGTTGGCTCCGCTGACCGGTCCGAAGTACCCCGGCATGGCGTTCACTTTGCCGGTGTTCGGATCGGCCCAGCCTTCGGTGTTCCATGCATAATAGATCTCACCGTTCGGCACGGGACGGTCCGCTTTGGACTTGTTGCGCATGTTGGAGAGGAGACCTTCCCACTTCGCGGGACCGGGCCATCCGCCGCCGCCGATCGAGCTGTCCTTCACGATGATGGCGATATAGAGCGAGTCGCCGTTCACGAGGAACTTCACGGTGGAGCGGAGAGGATCGGTCGGAACGACCGGCCAGCCGTCCGTCGTGTACCCGGAACCGGGGATGCCGTTCTCCTGCATGTAGTTGATCTGCAGTGACTCTGCCTGTGCCCAGACCGCTTCGTTCAGCACACCATCCACTGTGATGGGGGTTGCCGACGTGCGTGCCCAGATGGCATCGGTGCGTTTCATCATCTGACCGAATGCCGGCACTGACAACAGCAGGCACAGGACAAATGCGTAGAAGTTCTTTTTCATATGAACACTCCTATGTGTTGATGATTGAAGATACTACCGGCGATGACCGACCGGGTCACCGTCGTACCGCAACTACGATTGTAGCGTCAAGCGACGTTCTCCTCCTTCTCTAAGTTGGACATGAGCGTGATTTTTTTACAACTACTGCGAAGACACAATTTCGTCGGGACGAAGACATGGGCGGTGGTATCGCGGGTCCGTTTGGTGAGCCGGTCGAACACGCGGTTGATCGCCATGGCACCGAGGTCGCTGATCGGCACATGGACGGAGGTGAGGGACGGACTGATGTACTTCCCCACCGGGATATCGTCGAAACCGCAGACGGAGATATCGCTCGGGATGCGGAGTCCCTCCTCGCGGAGCGCTTTGATGGCGCCGATCGCCATCGAATCGTTGAAGGCGAAGATAGCGGTCGGATGGTGCTTGAGTGCGAGGATCTGCTTCACCGCCTCGTATCCGGATATCTCGGTGAAGTTACCGGTGAATTCCAACGTGCGCGCGGGAGTGAAATTGCGGTCGGTCATAGCGGCGCGGTACCCGCGGAGACGTTCCTCCGATTCAAGATTGTTCTCGCCTCCGGTGATGACGGCGATGCGCCGGTGTCCGAGGTCGAGCAGATAGTTCGTCATCTCCTTCGCACCGCCGTATCCGTCGATGACGATCGTATCATAGTGCGTGTTATCCGTGCGGCAGTTCAGCAGGACGATCGGCAGTCCTTTGGGAAGGTTCTCCAGGAGGATCTCGGAATTCACCTGCGGGGACATCAGCACGATAGCGTCCACCCTTCCGCGCATGAACCGGAGCGCGGCTTCGATCTCGTTCGGGTCGTTGTGACTGCTGGAGACGATCAGATGATACCCTTGTTGCTGCACCGCTTCATCCGCGCCACGGATGATCTCGGAGAAGAACTCTCCGTGAAGATCGGGCAGCAGCAGGCCGATCGCTTCGGTCTTCTTCATGATGAGACCGCGCGCAGCGGGATTGGGCGCGTACTTCATCTCGTTGATCACTGCCAGGACCTTCTCGCGCGTCTTCGCCTTCACCTTGTCGCTCCCGTTCAGTACGCGGGAGACGGTGGCGATGGAGACACCGGCTTTGCTGGCAACATCAACGATACTTGATCGCATGGGTCCTCAGGTTTTGTAAACCTTTACATTATTGCGTGTGCATTTCACTCAGTATTGTACTGTATTCACAGCAATGTAAAGGTTTACATTTGCGACAATGATACCGCCAAAATTTTAGATTGTCAAGTGCCGGGATAAAAAAAGTCCCGGCTCGATGCCGGGACCGTTAATTTTAACGATTTTTCACTGAATTATTTCAGCAATACCTGCAGCGGCACATCACCGGAGGAACTCCCGGCATACACTATATATCCGCCCGAGGAGCGGACCCAGGTTCCTTTTTCAGCATCATAATACCGGAACGCAGCATCATCCAACCGGAGTGTGACCGTGCGTTTCTCACCCGCCTGGAGTTCCACACGGGTGAAGGCTTTGAGCTCTTTGTGGGGCCGTTCCAGTTTCGGTTTCCTGTCGTGCACGTACAGCTGTACCACTTCCGTCCCCTGCAGCGTACCGGTGTTCTTTACCGTGACCTTCACTTCCACTCCTCCATTCTTCAACGGTCGTACCGTGAGATCACTGAGAGAGAATGTCGAGTATGAGAGACCATAACCGAACGGGAACATCGGCGCGACCTTGCGCGTATCGAAATGCCGGTATCCGACCATCAATCCTTCCGCATACGTGACCGCACCGTCGCTGCCGGGGAAGTTGCCGAACGCAGGATAATCCTCCCACTGCTTTGCGATGGTGAACGGCAATTTGCCGGAAGGATTCACTGTTCCGGTAAGCACATCCATCAGCGCCTGCGTTCCCTCCTGTCCCGGGAAGAATGCCCAGAGGAGTCCCTTCACACTGCCAAGCCACGGTGCCACATTCACCTGTGCACCGGCAGTCAGGATGACGACCGTGTTGGGATTGACCGCCGTGACGGCATCGATGAGCTTCAGCTGGTCCTCCGGCAGATCAAGGGAACGCCGGTCGAATCCTTCGGACTCCTGATGATGCGAGTGACCGAGGAAGAGCAGCACACGTTCGCACGAACGGGCAGCATCCACAGCGGCCCGAAGGATATCCTCATCCGGCGTAACCCATCCGACCTTTGCAACGGCATCACCGCCGTTCTCATAGTACTCCACTTTCAAAGAGTATGAGCGCCCGGCCTGCAGCGCAACGGAAGCGGTCCGCACATCAACGCCATGATCGCTCCAGAAATCGATGAGCAGTTTTCCGTCCAGCCAGAGACGGATACCATCATCACTCGCCGTGGTGAGTTCGAACGTACCGGACCGGTCGGGACGGAGTGTACCGGTCCAGCGGACCGAGAACTTATCCTTCCCGAATCCTTCCGCCGGTCCTTCCCCGCCCCAGTGGAATGCGATCGTCTTATCCGTGCGGCGCAGTGCAGGGGAACCGCTCAGGTCCATATTGTTGAAGTATTCGGCCGAGAGTCCGTTCACTCCCAGCGAATCGCCGGGAAGGAAGAGATACTTCGCATCGATCGGCGGCACATCACCCATCTGCCGGGCACCGGGTGCGAAGCGGACCGTTGCTCCCGGGAATGTGCGGCGGACACCTGCGAGCGGGGATTCCGTGAACGCCGGTTCCACCATGGAACTCCCACCGCCGCCGGTCCGCAGCACTTCTGCATTCGGACCGATCACTGCGATCGACCGCGTGCCGGCGGGATCGAGCGGGAGGATCTTCCCTTCATTCCTGAGCAGAACGATCCCCTTCCGGGCGACATCCAGAGCCACGGCGCGATGCTCCGGTGCGTTCGTGACCGGCTTCTCCAGCGGACCATCCATATAACCCATCCGTACGATCACGCGGAGCAGTCTGCGCACCTTATCATCGATCGTCGCCGTCGGCACTTTCCCCATCTGAACGAGCGGGAAAAGCTTCTCTTTGGTGAGGAACTCACCGCCGGGCATCTCCAGATCCAATCCGTACGTTGCCGCCCCGAGCGTACTGTGCACCGCACCCCAGTCCGACATCACCAGACCGTCGAACTTCCATTCCTCTTTCAGAACGGTATTGAGGAGCATCTCATTCTCGCTGCAGTACGGACCGTTCAGTTTATTGTAGGCACACATGATCGCTTCGGTCTTCGCTTCCTGAACCGCTGCCTTGAAAGCCGGGAAGTAGATCTCATACAATGCCCGTTTGTCCACGATGGCATCGACCGTCATGCGGTCCGTTTCCTGATTGTTCACCGCGAAATGTTTCGTGGTCGCAACGACACCTTCACTCTGGACCCCTTTCACATACCCCACCGCCAGGCGGGAGGTGAGGAACGGATCCTCGCCGAAACTCTCGAAGTTCCGTCCGCCGTGCGGCACACGGTTGATATTCACGCAGGGACCGAGGATGGTGTTCCGCCCTTTCGCCTTGGTCTCCAGCGCCAAAGCTTTCCCGTATGCCTGAGCCAATGCTGTGTCGAACGTCGCGGCCAGCATGATAGAAGCCGGGAAAGCGACCGATGCGTTCCAACGGACACCGACCGGACCATCGGTCATAGAAAGCGCCGGGATGCCGAGCCGGGGGACAGGTTTGGAATCGAAACCGGTCCCGCTCAGCAGGTCCAGTTTCTCTTCAAGCGTCAGCAGTTTCAGAAGCGAATCGACGCGTCGCTCCAACGCAGACGAACGATCGACCGGGGGCGGTCCGGCAGTGAGGAAGGCTGCTAAAACGATGGAGAGTGTCAGAATTGTTTTCATAATAACTCCTTTCTTTGCATTGGAGCGGAGCACGACCTACTCACATTCCATATTTCAGACCGAATCCATAGGGGAAGAGCGGATCGTACACTGCATCTCCGAGATTGAGCGGCAATTGCTGCACCGACCGCGGCCAGGAATGAGGAAGCACTCCGGAGAAATTGACATCGCCGAAGAGGACATCGGCAACACCCTCTCCTTCCGTGCCGGGAAGCCAGGCAGCCACGACGGCATCCGCTTCGCTGACGACAGAATTGATGATCATCGGACGTCCGGAGATGAGGATGACAACGACCGGGATCCCTGCGGCCTTCATATTCGCCACGGCGGAGAGGTCCTCCGAAGAGAGTGTCAGCTGTGAATTGTCCCCGGCTCCTTCGGCATACGGAGTCTCACCGACGACCACAATGCCGACATCGGCACCGGCGGCGCCGGAACCGGTGACCGAAAAGGTGACGGCCGAAGCATTCGGGACCGCCTTGCGCAGCGCCTGCAGGATGGTGGTACCGGTGGTGATGTTGCCGCTCATCCCCTGCCAGCTGATGGTCCAGCCGCCGCATTGATTGCCGATATCATCCGCATTCTTCCCTGCAACATGGATGCGGGCGGCATTCTTCTTGAGCGGGAGTACGGCGTTGGAGTTCTTCAGCAGGACGAGCGATTTTTGGACGCACTCCCGCGCCACGGCACGGTGTGCAGCCGAACCGACCGTGGCGGTCAACGAGCGGTCCGTGAACGGTTTCTCGAACAGTCCCATACGGAACTTCACTTTAAGGATCCTCCGGACCGCGTCATCGATGCGGTACATCGGAATGTCGCCGCGCTGGACGAGTTTCTTCAGTTCCGCGATGAAGTACTGATATCGGATCGGCACCATCACCATATCCACACCGGCACTGATGGCATAGAGGATGGCCGTAGGATAGTCGCCGCTGATCTGATCGACCGCTTCCCAGTCCGACACCACGAACCCCTGGAATCCCAGTTCCCCCTTCAATACATCGGTGAGCAGGTACTTGTGTCCGTGCAATTTGGTCCCGTTCCAGCTGTTGTAGGAGGCCATGATGGAACCGACCCCCTGTTTGATCGCTTCCACATATCCCGGCATGTGGATAGCGCGGAGCTGCTCCTCGGTCAGGACCGTATTGCCCTGGTCATCACCGCCGGCAGTACCGCCGTCCCCGACGAAATGTTTCGCACAGGCCAGGATCTCCGTGTTCTTCCCGCTGAGCGTCCCCTGGAATCCCTGCACCGCTGCCGGCGCCATCATCACCTGGAGTTCCGGAGTCTCGCCGAATCCTTCGTACGTCCTCCCCCACCGTTCATCCCGCGGCACGGCGATGCACGGCGCAAAGGTCCAGTCGATGCCGGTCCCGGCTACTTCCTTCGCCACCACGGCAGCGGCCCGTTTCACCAGGTCCGCATCGCGTGTCGCACCGAGACCGATATTGTGCGGGAAGATGGTCGCACCTTTCACATTGTTGTGACCGTGCACAGCATCGATCCCATAGAGCAGCGGGATCTTCAGACGGGTGGAGAGCGCCATGGCCTGATAACCGTCATACATGTCGGCCCAGGCCGAGGGTGTATTGCTGGAGGGAGAGGAACCGCCGCCGCTGAGCAGCGAACCGAGATGGTATGTCTTGATGTCGGTGATGTTCGTCAGCGCACCGCGTTCCGCCTGCGTCATCTGACCGATCTTCTCCTCCAGCGTCATCGACCCGAGGAGTGCTTCCACCTGTTCGTCGATGGTCTTCGCTTTCGTCGCATCGTTCGGCTCGTCCTCTTTCGTGCATCCGGCAGCAAGGATCAGCAGCACCGCGGTCAGTCGTATCCAGTTGTGTGTTCTCATATCATTTCACCAGGACCAGTTTCCGAACTCCGGTCATTCCGCCGGAGGTCAATCGTGCAAGATAGATGCCGGCAGGAAGGCCCGCCGCATGGAAGGTGACGCGGTGGCTCCGTCCGCTTTCCGCAGGACCGTTCCACAGCAGTGCGATCCTCTGTCCCAACGGATTGAACACCTCCAGCGTTGCCGTCGAGGCAGCGCCGGGCCCCGGGACGGTGAACTCAAGCATCGTGGTCGGATTGAACGGGTTGGGATAGTTCTGTGCCAGTGAGAATCCCCTCACCGG
This sequence comes from Bacteroidota bacterium, assembly GCA_013361065.1. Lineage (GTDB taxonomy): Bacteria > Bacteroidota > Ignavibacteria > UBA10030 > UBA8401 > UBA8401. Next base: position 1,319 of record JABWAK010000085.1, on the reverse strand, counting down.
ACCGCTCTCGCCTGCAACGGACACCGGGTTCGCGATCGTGAACGGCGCGCTCACTGCGGCGAGTGTGCTGTCCAGAACGGAGATGACACGGAGGGTATAGGTACTGTCCGCCGTCAAACCGGCAGCCGGGACCTTCCAGACGTAGCGGCCGGTGTTCTCGGTGCTGTCCTTGATCTTCAATGCAAGAACGCCGTTCCTGTAGAGCCGGAGATGGACCCGCTCCTGGAAATTGTTCCGGTATGTCAGGACCGTCGTTGCGTTGAAGGTGAGCTTCTGTCCTGCGGCCGGAGCGGTCACAGAAAGGTAGACCGGGGACATGGTGAACGAACTCCAGGAGGACCAGGGACTGCTCCCTGCTTCGTTGGCGACCTTTACACGCCAGTAATAGGTGGTACCGTTCGAATATCCATTCCAAACGATATAGGAGGATTTCAACGAAGGGTCGTTGATCAGGTACGTCATACCATTGGTATCTGCCGTGACCTGCAGCAGATAACCGGTCACATGACCGACGGTCCCCCACCGGATGAGCAGCGGCTCGGTCTGATTCACCAATGCACCGTTCAGCGGCAGCACGGCGTTCGGCGCGGGCGGTACGACGGTGACCAGTTCCGGGACACCGACAATGAACTCTCCGAATTTCGTCGTGGTGGCGGTCAATGTCTTCGCAACGCTGTCATAGACCGACGCGAGCGGGAAGAACATGCCGGAACCTTCGAACTCCCGGTGATAGACGACCAGTTTCTTCCGGTCACCGGCATCCTTCAGAATGGTGCTGTCGAACCGGACCTCGGCCGTGAAGGAGGTAATGCCGCTCTGCGAGATCTCCCACCGCATCGCTGCGGTCACCGGGTCGTTCATCGGGAAGGAGACATTGACCGGTGCGAACGCGTACCGACGGACACGGACGCCGTTGTAGCCGAAGGTGGCATCGGTGAGGGTGATGGAGACGCCGGTGCGGACCGTATCCCCGCGGTTGAAGTGGTAGGTGTTCCCCGGCAGCAGCTCCGCCAGCTGCACATCGGCAGCAGGGGTGCGGTGACTGTTCCAGACGAACTTCTGCGCGCGGTAGCTCGGCATCTTGTCATTGCATTCCATCTCGAACAGCACGGAATCCTGCGGTGAAAGTTCGGTGATCATGGTCTTGCCGATCCCGACGAACGGTGCCGAGCCCCAGCCGATCACGCGGTTGCCGTTCGGCAGCATCTGGACCGAACCGCGCGTCGGCGTGTAGACATCCGGTGTGTGGCGGTACTGCCAGACCATCGTGGCGGTCTTCGCATTCTGATCGACCGCATATTCCACGCCGCGGGATACCT
>JABWAK010000263.1 GCA_013361065.1 Bacteroidota bacterium | reverse complement strand
CGGCAGCAGACCGAACTTCTTGAATTGGGAGACGATATATGCGGTCGCTTTCACATCGCCGGCAGAGGCCGGTCCGCGTCCCTCCAGCGAATCGTGTGCAAGGACGGCGATGTGGGAACGGAGCCTGTCCGCAGTAACGGTACGGATGACCTGATCGACAGTTGACTCCTGCAACAGCAGGAAGGAAAGGAAGGTAAGGATGAGCATCATGGTGATCCAGTGGCTGGTGGCGGTTTCGTGCGTCCGTATACGGCGCTGTTCTTCGTATGGTATGCCCCAAAGTAATGAATAATGCCAACATTATCGACCGGTTTCTCATCCCTGCCGTAACAGCATGATAACATTCCGATAATACCCGCAACATGTCCAACTGCGATCTTTGCATACCGAAATACGGAGGAAGCCATGACACCTTTCATCATGAGGATACAATACTGGGACGAGCGGACGATCCGGCAGATCATCGCCGCCCGCGGCTCCGTACTGACGCCGTTCATGAAGTTCATCTCGCGCGTGGGGGACGGTTATGTGTGGGCCCTGCTTGCCGTGCTCTTCTCCGTTGCGGCCGATGTCCCCGCAGGATGGCTGTCGCTCGGTCTGACCGCTTTTGCGGTGGAGCTGCTCTGCTATAAACTGATCAAACAAACGACCACCCGGCCCCGCCCCTTCCGCGCATTGCCAGGGATCCAGAACCTGGTGATCCCGCAGGATGAATACAGTTTCCCGTCCGGACACACCGCTGCCGCAACTGTCGCCGCCTTCCTGTTCGGCACGGCAATCCCGGTGCTCGCTCCGTTCTTTGCAGCGCTCGCCCTGCTGATCGGACTCTCCCGCATCTATCTTGGGGTCCACTTCCCGTCCGATGTGCTGATGGGATTCTTCCTTGGTGCTTTCAGCATCGGTGTTTCCACCATGCTGCACGGCATGCTATAACTAGGGCGCACGTTCTGCTTCACAATTCCCAGCCCGATCACGGCTGATCGATTCGTCTTCAGCCGCCTCCCACCATAGGTATTTTTCGTGTATATTCGGAAGAACAGGTGTCATCGTACCCGGGCACCGTCCCTTCACGACAGAATACCGGACCCGCCATGCCATATCATCGCCGTCAGTTCCTGAAGACCACCGCCGGTCTCACCCTTGGTTCCTTCGCCGCATCGGCACTTCCGTTCGGTGTTGCCGCAGCCGGGACCAATCCGCGTCCCCGTATCGCCGTGCTGTGGGATGAACGCTACGGTTCTGCGGTCCACTGGCGGATCACCCAACCGGAGCTGAGGAAGATCTTCGATCCCTCCACCACGAAGTTCCTCACTGCGGACGATGCCGTGACGATGCTGCTGCGGACATCGTTCGATCTGCTCATCATCCCGTCCGGACCTGATTTCCCGGTCAATGCATTCCCTGCGATCCTCTCCTTCCTCCGCTCCGGCGGGAATCTTCTCTGCCTGGGCGGCGCGCCGTTCTCCATCCCCTGGCACCGCACGGATCAGGGATTCACCGAAGGGATCCGTCAGGTGAATTATCACAAAGCTCTCGGGATCACACAGTCATTCCGCATCCCGTCAGGCAACGATAATACGCTGGAACCGAACCGCACGATCCCGGTCGCGGAAGAACTGGCGGACATGCTGAAGTCCACGGCTGTCCACGCACTCTATTACCGGCTAGCGGACACGAACGACTTTCCGAGTGAATCCGGAACCACGGGGACGCAGGATGCTGTCGTCACACCGCTGCTCTGGACCATCGCCGGCGGTGAACGGATCAGCGCTCCGGTGGTGCAGGTCGATCAGCTGCGCGGAACATTCGCCGGCGGACGATGGATTCTTGTTCCGACGGAAGGAACGATCGATCCGGATGCGGTCCGGCTGCTGGCAGCCCATGCACTGAACGGAGCGATGCGGCTGCACGCCCTCCCTTCCTACGCCTGTTACCGCACCGGCGAGTTGCCGGTGATCGAACTCCGTTTCCATCTGCCCGGCGGCATGGCAGAGAGCATCGTACGCGGTCCCTGGCGTGTGACCGTGCGTGACCATCGGCAATGGATCATCGCCGAACAATCCGGCACGTGGAGCGGCAGCGGTTCACTGCTCACGGCCGCTGTGCCGATGGAGAGGAAAGCAGCCGGTGCCCTCAGTGCTGGATTCTATTCGGTCGATGTGGTCCAATCCGCAGGAGCGGAGAACGAGGAACCGCACCGTCTTTCGTACACGACCGGGTTCTGGATGGAGGATGCGGCGCTGATGAGCGGCGGTGCACGATATACTGTAGATGGATACTATTTCCGGAAGAACGGCGAACCGTATCCGGTCACCGGCACTACCTACATGACGAGCGACATCCACCGGAAATTCCTCTTCGAACCGAATCCCTGGCTCTGGCGTCAGGACTTCACCGCGATGAAGGAAGCCGGCATCAACATGGTACGGACCGGTATCTGGACCGCATGGCGGAATTACATGCTCGACCCGGGAACGCTGAACGAGCGGACGATGCGGTCGCTCGACGCCTTCCTCCACACCGCCCGTGCTGCCGATATCCCGGTGATCTTCACCTTCTTCGCATTCCTTCCGGAACTCTGGAACGGCGAGAACGCCTATCTCGATCCCCGCTCCGTGGATGCGCAGAAGGAGTTCGTGGCGCTGATCGTCCGGCGGTACGGCATGATGAAGGATATCCTGTG
>JABWAK010000084.1 GCA_013361065.1 Bacteroidota bacterium | reverse complement strand
GAGGCCGAGAGGTTCTCCACGCCGATCTGGATGTTGGCCACCGCGTTCTCGAAGCGGCTCTGCACCGCACCCAGCGTGGCGCGTGCGCTGTTGACCTGATCGAGCGCGCTGTCGATCTTCTTCATCGCGATATCCATCAGGACGAAATCCGGATGGCTGGCGCGGTAATGCTGGATCACTTCGCTTCCGTCGGTGCATTCGTCCACGACTGTGGCATAGTCCCGCACGACACTTTTCAGTGTTGCACGCATCTCCATATTATCATCTACGATCATTGCGGTCGGCAGCATTATTCCCTCTTATTGTGGGACAAATGTAGCCGTTACAGCAGGGGAAATCTATCGGGGGAAACCCTTGAAATTCATGGGGATACCCCTAGAAAAACAAGGGGAGAGTAATGTAGAATGGAGAATGCAGAATTTTAAGCGAGATAGACGTAAGATGGAGAGGAAAAAAGGGATGCTGGAAACTGGTTGCTGGATACTCGATACTGGTATTTGGAGTTTGGTGCTTGGGATTTGATGCTTTAGGATAGATGCTGGATGCTGGATACTGGATACTGGATTTGGGTGCTGGGGATTTAGAATTGATGCTGGATGCTTGAACTGGGTGTTAGGAATTTGATGCTTGATATTTGGTGCTTGGGATTTGGAACTTAGTCTCTGGGATTTAGCGCTTTAAGATAGATGCTGGATGCTGGATTTTGGTACTTGAGGTATGGTGCTTGGAATTTGATGCTTGGTAATTGAATTTTGGTGGTTGAATTCAATACACTACACTGTATTTCCTCTCTGCGTTCTTTGCGTTCTCCGCGATGATCGCTTCTATAGTCTATTCTTATTCTCAGAAGCGAATTTTACGAGCGCGTGCGTGCCGGTAAGATTGAGCTTCTTGGATATATTCGTCCGGTGGCTCTCGCAGGTCTTGACGCTGATGAAGAGTCCTTCGGCGATCTCTTTGGTGGTTTGTCCCTGCGCGACGAGACGGAGGATCTTCCGCTCGGTGACGGTCAGTTCGAGCAGTCCGGGATACTCTTTCTCGATCGTTTTGGATCCTTCACTCCGGCGGATCATAAAATCGGAGACGGAGGGCGTCAGATAATATTTCCCTGCCGCCACGGTCCTGATCGCACTGATGATATCCGATGCTGCATTCTCCTTCAGCAGGAATCCCATCACACCAAGATCGATCGCTTTATTGAAGAACTCCTCATCGGTGAAGAGTGTCAGGAACAGCACCTTCGGCGGGTTCGCCGCACCCTTCAGCGCCTCGGCAGCACGGATGCCGTTCATCTTCGGCATATCGATATCGGTGAGCACCACGGCCGGCCGGAATTGTTCGGTCAACACAAGCAGCTCTTCCCCGTCCGACGCTTCGGCAACAAGGTCGATATCCGGAGCATTCCGGATGATGGCTGCGAGTCCTGCGCGGAACACGGGATGGTCATCGGCGATGATGATCGTGATCTTCGGTACGGTCATGCTGTCCCCTTCAACGGTATGGTGATCGTGAGCGTCGTTCCCTGTCCGATACGGGATGTGATGCGGAATTCCCCGCCCAGGATCCTCACCCGTTCAGCGATCCCATCCAGTCCCAGACCGCCGAGCGAGGCATGGTCCGAACGCATGCCGGTTGCATCGAAGCCTTTCCCGTCATCCTGCACCGTCACCCGCAGCTGCTGTTCCCCCAGTTCGACAGTGACATGGGCTTCTGCTGCTGCGGAATGTTTCTGAATGTTATTCAGCGCTTCCTGCACGGTACGGTAGAGGTGGATCTCGTTCTCTTGCGGGAGTTTCCCGTCGATCTCGTCCACAGCACCGATGATCTTCACGGATACAGATTCCGAGAACGTACGGAGCAGCGACTGCAGTGCTTTGGTCAATCCGAGACGGTCCAACAGATAGGGACGAAGATTGTGCGTGATCTGTTTGATCTCCTGGATCGCCCCTGTTGATGACGTGAGGATCACCTTCATCTGCTCGATCATCAACTGCGCCTCATCGGGTCGCTCCACCGCCAAGCCCGCACGATTCTTGATGGTCAGCAGACTTTGACTGATGCTGTCGTGCAGTTCATGCGCGATGCGTTTCCGTTCCGCTTCCTGACGGTTGATCAATTGACGCGAGAACTCCTCCTGCATCTGGTTCTGACGTTTCAGCGCAGTCACCCTTCTATAATAGATCACCGGGCCGGCTGTCAGAAAGAACAGCGCCACGATCGTACGGAACCACCAGGTGCCCCACCACGGAGGCATGATCTCCATAATGACCGTCCCTTCCTCGCCGAGTCGATCCAGCGCATCCTTCGCACGGACGCGGAACGTGTACATGCCCGGATCGAGGTTCGTATACTCCTTGCGGTTCTCGAACGTCCAGCCGGACCACCGCTCTTCGAAACCCTCCAACAGGAACTGATACATCGTCTGCTGCTCATCCAGGAAAGAGTTGGCAGAGACCATGAGACGGAGTGAATTCTCATCATACCGGAGGTTGATGGTGCCTGACGATGAAGCTGTGACAATGGAATCATTCCCCAGAAGCCGTACGCGGTCGACGACGGCACGGAATGGGACAGGCAACTCCGCAGTACGAGCCGGTTCATACCGGAACAATCCTCCTGTGCCGCTGATCCAGCATGTTCCGTCCGTATCCTCGAACACCCATTCGATGCGGGATGCAGGGGGAAGTGCGAACGGCAGCGGATGCTGACGGAAGGTGCCGTCCTCCTGGCGCAGCCAATGCGTCAACCGGTACCCGCCCGGTTGGTCCACGAATATCCAATAGCTCCCGTTCGAGCCCGGGTCGATGGCGTAGATCCCGTCGGGTGCTCCGGGAAATTGCCGCAGGAAAAGTGAATCCGGTTCGAACCGTCTGCGCTGTTCATTGAATGTATAGATGCCGTTCTCGGTCGGGGCGCAGAGCCGGCCTTCGATGATGGTGGCAGGCAGGAATGAAAGGGACGGAAGACCATCAGCGATACCGAACCGTTCTACGGTGGTCTTCCGCGAAACGCCGCCAAGCAACCTTACCCGCAATATCCCCTGGTTATATGTGCGAAGCCACAATTGGTCCGGAGCGGCTTCCAACAGCTGATAGACATCCTCAGTGATCCCTTCGTAAAGACCTTCGTCGACCCACCGGCCGTTCTTCCGCACCATCGAACCAAGTCCGAACGTACCGATGAACACGCGGTCGGGATCAGCGGACGAGCGGAGCAGCGGCAGTGCATAGGTGCGGGTGACGAGCCGGCTCTTCGTTCCGTTCACGACAAAGACCCCTTGCGTGGTGGAGACAAGCAGATCATCATCCACCGACAGCATGAACGAACAATCCTCGCGCACATCAGGGATGCGTGTGAACACGGAGCGTGTGCCGGCGGAAACAAGGGATGTGACGGACGGTCGGGTCGTGAGCTGATAGAGGTTCTCCACAGTACCGGAATAGATCCGTCCCTGATGCCGGACGGTCATTTTCACTGCACTCGCGATCCCCTGCCGGTCCGTGAACGATGTGAGCGGAGCGGGATACCGGACGCGCGCGAGCCCTTCGTACCCCGTGAGCCACAGGTTGCCGGTGCCGTCATCATACACAGAGGTAACGGTATTGAAGCGCATCCCGTTCTCCTTGCTGACCACGGAGCGGATGGTCCCGGCGGAATCGAAGATGATCACACCGAGTCCGACAACGCCGAGGGCGTTCTCTCCGGTGCTCACAACGGTGCCGCGGTACGGTCTGTTCTTCAGCACCAGGTCGTTCAGCGGCGAAGGGAACGGGACCATGGTCCGTCCGTCGTACAGAAAGACCCCTTTATATTTTGTGAAGACGAAGTGTTTACCGTTCTGCGCGGGGAAGATGGAAGCGATGGAGACGGTGCCGCAGAATGCAGAACTGTCGAACGGAATGAGTTTCGTTCCTTTCAGTTCCATCAATCCCCTGTCCTGTTCCTGCACCAGTAATCGGTCCTGGAAGCGATACATCATTCCGAAAAGGACCGACGCTGGAATAGTGGTGAGGGAATCGCCGTGGATCACAAAGATCGCGGAGGACGATTGCAGGTAGGAGTATCCGTTCAGTGTGTCGGACGTCCAGGTCTGTGCGAAATTGCGGAGGGAATCTGGAATGAACTGGACGAATGAGGTGTACCGGACACCGTCCGCAGTTTCCGTCAGCGCACCGATCTCGCTGTCGCTGCCGACGATGATGCGTCCGTCGCGGTCGATGGCGAGCGACTGGACCGATGTGCGGTTGGGGAGGCGGATGAGGTTCCACGTTACGCCGTTGTACTGCAGCACCCCTTCCGAATTGGCGAAGTACATGATTCCGGAGCGTGAGCGGACAGTGCTCCAGGCATCCCTGTCCGCGCGGTAGTCACCTGCGGAAGTGTAGTTGACCACCGGCAATGCACCGCGTTCGAAATCGCTTCGCACAGGCACAGCGGCAAGAATGATAAAGGTCGAGATCAGAAGGATGTCACGCATTGGCAACGCAAATATAGAAAAAACAGGCAGTACAACACAATCAAAGAATTGCTGCGTGGTTCAAGCCGGTGGTCAGGAGAGGTTTGGGGGTCCGAAGTGAGAAGGGGTAAGGGGATTTTGCGGAAAATAACTGATGGCATGACTTAATTGATGCCATCAGTTTCACAATGGATGCGGGGCAATGACAATTGTCAACAAACGTTGTCAAGGTTAACCTTGACAAGGGTGGGTGGTTGACATTCGAGGGATGCTGCACAATCACATAGGCCGGACCGTGTCAGGATTATACACCTGGACGCGGTCCGGCCACTGAATAGCTACTTAATCAGGAGGATCTTCCTCATCTGCGTCCGACCGCCGGAAACGAGGCGAGCAAAGTAAACACCGCTTGTCAAACCGCGGGCATTGAACAGCACTTGATGACGGACTCCCGCTTCGAGTACTTCATTCAGCAGTGTCGCTACTTCCTGTCCCACCACGTTGTAGATCTTCAGCGTTGCCGGACCGGTATTCTGGAGCGTGAATTCAAACATGGTACTTGGATTGAAAGGATTCGGATAGTTCTGCTCCATCGCGAACACTTTTGCTACTTTTCCGATTATCACTTCAGCGTGTTGCGAATATTTGAATTTCCCGTCCCGGTCGATCTGTTTCAGACGATAGTGATATGTCCGCGCACGGACATTACGGTCATGGAACCGATACTCTTGGGGAGTGTTCGACGTACCGTTACCATCCACAAAACCGATCGTTCTCCATGGAAGGCTCTCTGCTGTCAGCGGTCCGTCATCAGTTTCAGACCGTTGAATCTCAAAGCCCAGATTGTTCTGTTCGGTCGCGGTGCACCAGCGCAGTTCCACGGAAGAAGCGCGCGGCACAGCGGTGAATGCGGTCAGTTCCACGGGGAATGCCGCGGCTCCCTCTTCGTAAGGACCGATATCAACAGATGCACCGTCGGTCCGGAATGCGTAGATCAGATCATAGTCCGGGATCGCAGTTCCTTCACCGGCATCGACCGCAGGAGAAGCGGGCTGAAGACGGAATCCGTCATCGCCCGTCATCCAGCTGCCGTCCGTTCCCGAACCCGAAGCGCTGTTCACGAAGAGCGGATCCGCCGTTCCATTACCGGTCGTTGCACCGGACAGAAGATGCGGTGTGGTTTGTCCGCTCAGATCGATGATGGTATATGTCGCCTGCACTGTTCCGGTGCCGGCCACGGAGAACTGCGGTCCGGAACCGGTCGCACTGTTCCCCCAAAGGATGCTGTTCCGCAGCACCGGAGTGCTGCTTCCGGACGAACCGCCGAACTGATTCAGATTATCGGCGATGAGCCCTCCGGCATTGCCGGCGGTCGCACTGTTGAAAACGATCGCGGTATTGGTGATGGAAGGTGACGCACTGCCGTTATCCCCTCCCCAGTTATAGATCCCCCCTGCCACCGGCGCTGTATTGCCGGCGATGAGACAGTTGACGATCTCCGGAGATGCAGTTCCTGTCACACCGAAATTATCGATCCCGCCCCCTGCGCCGGTCGCCGTGTTTCCGCTGATGACGCAATGCGTAATGAGCGGTGACGCCGTCCGGCCGTTGAATCCGTTGTTGAAGATCCCGCCGCCGTAGGTTGCGCGATTGTTGATGATGACGCAGCGTCTGATCGTGGGACTGCTCGCACCGCCGATCGTACCGAAATTGAAGACCCCGCCGCCCAAACCTTCGGATGCTGTTGCCGTGCGGTCATCGTTCCCGTCCCGGACAATGAATCCATCCAGCACTGCACTGCGGCTGACATCGCCGTTGCGCAGAACATTGTAACTGTTATCACTGATCCCCGCCGCACCGATCTCACCGCTCAGCACGCTCGTCGGTCCTCCGCTCATCGTACGCTGCGTCAGCACGGTCTCTGTCCCGATGAAACTTCCGTAGATCTCCACGCCGTCCTTCATCGAGAAAGAAGCACTGCGGTCCGTTCCGCTGGTTGGCCGGTATGTTCCTGCTGCCGCCCATACCTGGTCGCCGGGGGCCGAAGCATCGATCGCTTGCTGGAGAGAGCTTCCCGGGAATGCATTCGCCCAGCCCGTTCCGTTCATCGCTCCCGCACCGGACGGGGTCACATAGCGGACTTCTGCTGTGACGCCGGTGAAACAGAACAGCATGGCTAGGAGCATCGAACGCACGTATGTGTGACGGACCATTGGAGTGGTATCCTGGATCATGTATTGATGGGGGAATGTTGGGTCGGTGATATCTTCAATCGGTCAGCCGCGGTTCATTTCATCAGCAGTAACCGGACGAGCTGTTGTTCCGTTCCGATGCGGAAGCGGCAAAGATATGCACCGGAAGCAAGCGATGTTCCGTTGAACCGGAACTGGTGCGTTCCGGCGGCGAGCGGTGAATGATGCAGCGTCGCAACGACACGCCCCATCACGTCCACAACATCCAGCTGCGCGGGAAGACCATGCAGGGCTGCGGGGATCTCGACCGTAACATTCGTTGACGGATTGAAAGGGTTCGGATGAACATGCAGCAATGTGAAGGAACGTAATTGGCCGCTCACCGTCACTTCCACGCTCTGCGAATATTCGAAGTGTCCGTCACGGTCGATCTGTTTCAGACGGTAGAAATTCCTCTGCGCCCGAACGGAACGGTCATAGTACCGATACTCGTGAGAAGAGTTCGAACTGCCATGGCCATCCACGAAACCGATCGTTCTCCATGGAAAGCTCTCAGCTGTCTGCTGTCGGACATCAGATTCTGACCGTTGTATTTCAAATCCCAGATTGTTCCGTTCGGTCGCCGTGTTCCAGAGCAGTTCCACAGAAGAACCGCGCTGCACGGCGGTGAACGAGGTCAATTCCACCGGCAGGACGTTGGAGATATACGATTGTTGCGTGGCGTCGTTCGCCGCACCCTGAGTGGACGTGACACTGGTGCCGGTGTTCGCATCCTGACCGAAATGTTCGGAAGAGGAGACATTGATGAATCGGACAACGCTTCCGCTGGCCGGTGCCGAAGAGGAATTCGCAGTGGGAGCGCCCAATGTTCCGATATTCCCGGGCTTTGAACCATGACTCAGAGAATGGATATGTGTACTGCCGGAGGTCAGGATCTCGACAGCATCATTCGATCCGCCGATGTTGAAGGTAGAGCCGCTGAAATAGTTCGGATTGGTACCGCTGACGATCACCACATTATCCCCGGTGAACGAAAGATCCTCCGTTTGCGGATTCGTATTGCCGAGGACGACAATGAACGCACCTCTTGGCACGGATGACCACAAGGCATGATTGCCGAAGGTGAGCCCCGATTGCGTGCTGCCCGAGGTGCTGTAATCGCGAAGCAGCATCCCGCGCATATCCAGATCATCCTGCTGCACGAGCAATTCCACCCATTCCGTCGATTGAGCGGCACCATTCATATATTCATTCACCACAACGCTCGTGACGGGCGTTCCCGGACCGCTCGTCGTATACATTATGTAGCCGGTGTTCACCGGGAAGTTGTCGGTCTTATAATTCCGCAGTGTACCGTCACCATTGTAGGCAAAGATCTTGAAATAGTATGATGTCGCCGCTGTGAGGCCGGTGAAACGGAATGTATCGGCAGCAGCGTATGAAACATGGACCTTCGCTGAACCATCGGAAAGGACCGTATCATTGGCATACTCCGTTGCATCGACCGGATCGGTGAACGAACCGTTCGTGCCGGCAAGGATGATATAACCGCTCGGCAGGACCACACCGGTCGTATCCTGCCAGCGGACGGTGATGGAATTCTCGGTGATGGTCGGATCGAAATATCCGAATCCGCGGGGATGGTGACTTGGCTCTGATGCCAGAGATGGAGTCGATGTCACACCTGTCACCGTTGACACCGTACCGTCCGTCTTGTAGTTCCGTTCTGTACTATTGCCGTTGTACGGGAAGATCTTGAAGTAATAGGTGGTGGATGCCGGCAATGATGAGAATGTATAGGAGACATCCGAGGATGACAGATTCACCACCGCGCTGTTATCGGAAAGCACCGCATCGTCCGCATAGACCTCGCCGTCCACAGGATCGGAGAAGGTGTTGACGGTCGATGCTTTCAGCAGGTAACCGGACGGTGCCTGCGCACCGGCGACCGATGCGGTCCAGGTGACCTGCACCGATGAAGTGGTCACCGTCCCCTGCGCAAAATTCGTCGGATGATTCGACGGCTCAACTGCATACGGTGACGCAACGCCGGTCGCACCGGAACCGGAGATGACCGTGCCGTTCAATTTGTAATTGACTGCCGTGGTGCTGCCGTTGTACGGATAGACGCGGACGTAATATGTTGTGGACGGTGTGAGACCGGTGAAGGTGTGCGACGTACCGGAGGTAACGTTCTTGAGCCCTTTGCTGTCCGCAATGTCCGTATCGTCGGTGTAGGATGAACCGTCGATTGGAATGAAGTAATCGTTCGTATTGTAGATCTCCACCAGATACCCGGAAGGCGCCTGCGCGCCGGCCACGGAAGCGGTCCACGACACTGATAACGACGTTGAACTCGGCGACGTCACACTCAGATTCGTCGGCTGATTGGACGGCTCCGTGGAATAGGACGGCGTGAGCTTCGTCAGATCGTTGAAGTTGATATGATCGACATACTCCGGATGATCCGTGAATGGATTCCGGTTCTGCTGGATGCTCTCGATGTAGTTATTCCGGTCCACTTCCCATTTGGTCGGCGGGTCCTGCTTATGCCAGTCCAGCAGAAGCTGCAGACTTTGCGGAGCTTCCGGGACCCCTTGGCCCGGCAGGATGACATTGTTCAGATTGTTGAAGGTCCAGTTGTATCCGCCGATGCCGTCGTACCGCACGGACATATAGAGCAATGCGCGTGCAGCATCCCCCTTATGCTCATCCCTCGGCTCATAGACCGTCTCGCCGCTGCTGTTGGTACCGAGCTTCCCCTGCAAATAGGTATAACTAGCGGTCGTCACGATGCCGAGCGGATGGTTACTCCGCCGGCTGTTGGCATTGTTCTGATGCGTGGGAAAGAGGTGATGCTGGTCCGCATATTCATCACTCGCTTCACCGGGATTGGAGGGCATCCAGCTGTGGCACCAGGTATGCTCCCTGCTGAAGACCGCCCAGGTGAAGGTCCCGCTATAGACATATTGGTGACCGCTGTACACGCAGGTCACCACCCGCTGACTATTTACCGTATCGCGCGAAGCAAAATTGGACACATTCGTTTCATCGAAAGAATCATAAATAACCCGGGTGTATGGGGAGCGGATCCTTGATTTCAGATCTGTGATGAAACTGGAACTGGTCGGAACAAGCGTATTGTAGTACGTGCCCTGTCCAAACAGCAAGAGCGGAAGGAGATGAAGCAGTGCGAACGCAAGTGTAATATATTTTTTTGGTATCACGTATTCACGGTACTGCCGGTTGGACTCGGACGAGTATTCTCTATTATAAAGATTTAAAATGGGAAAGGATGTACGATGACGTACATCCTCCCTGTTCCAAATATAGAGATTTTTACCTTAAAAGACCTAACCGGTCAACCGTTTCAGCCAAGAATTGACCTAAAGCACATCAAGGCGCTGGTTGCTCCGCCTTTAAAACAAGACAGCCCGGCAAAGTGCCGGGCCGCCCTGGATGCTCCGAAGTTCGAGGGGGGCTCACTTCAGAAGCATCATTTTCCTCACCTCTACTGCATGTCCGCTCTGCAAGCGAGCCAGATAGATGCCGCTTGCCAGTCCGCTCCCATCGAATCGCACAGAATACTCGCCGGGCTCCAGCATCCCGTCCACAAGGACCCCTACTTCCCTCCCGACCATGTCAAAGACTCTTAGCGACGAAGCCGCCTTCGCCGTGATGCTGAAACGGATCGACGTGGATGGATTGAACGGGTTAGGATAATTCTGATCGAGCGTCAGCTGTTCCGGCACTGTATTGTTGCGACGGACAGGCGCCGCTGTCAGACCGGAACGCCACGGCAACGTCGTGATACGGATACCGTCCACACGGATCGTTGCACCATTCAACCCCGATCCTGCCTGGAACGCTCCGGTATTCAGAGCAACTCCCATCACATTGATATTGTCGTTCGGCATGATCAGCGGTCCGACCGACGTTCTGGGCGGCTCGCTCGCCGGAATGGCGCCGCCGAACACGAACAGACTCGCCTCATCATTCGATGCACCCGGCACGATCCGGTACCGCACCAGCAGTACGTAGGTGACACCGGGGACATATCCGGTCGTATCGTACACGATCGGACCGGACAGTGTTGCACGGATGCCGAACTGCAGCTTGCCTGCGGTGATCTTCGCATAGACCGGCACGCGGTAACTTCCGCCGGGATCGTTCGTCATGGAGATGAAGAAACCGTCAGCGGCAGAACTCCCCGCGACATTCACCATGCATGACAGGAAGAATGTCGAATCGGTGGTATACGGGAACGTTTTCACCAGGGTCTGTCCACCGCTGCCGCCGACCAGTCGGATGGAGCGCCCCATGCCGGAGCCGTGATACCCGGTGAACGAGAGCCCGGTGGAATCGACCGGCACCGGCGTCCCTTCGTAATAGACAATCCAGCCATTCTTGCCGCGCAGCGTGTCGCCGGCATTGAAATAGAAATCCTCGGTCATCAGCGTGCTGCCCTGCTGCACCGTCAGCGACTCCCACGTCCGGCCGAGACGCACCTCATCGAGTGTCACCCGTGAGCCCTTCAGTCCCGATTGGGCAAAGCTGTTGCTCAGCCAGATCTCCCCGATGGAAGCAGCATCGCTCCCTGCGCCGGTGAGGGTGTCCGTCTTCGCCGGTTCCGATGCCGGCATCGGTGCAGTGAACACATACATCCGTGCCGTATCGTTCGATGCGCCGGCAACGAATTGGTACCGCAGCACGATCAGATAGGTCTGTTTCACCTTCCGCACGGTCTTACCGAACACGACACCGGAGTTCTTCGAGATGCCGAACAGGAAGGTCGAATCGGTCTGACGGCCGACCGTGGCGCGCAGGTTCACATTGGTCGAACCACCCGCTTCGTCCAGTGCGATGTTGTAGCCGTACACCGCGGACGGTGTGAGCGAATCGACCCGGAGGAGGAAGGAGAGATAGACATTCCCGCTATCGATCTTGGTGAATGTCTTCCAGCAGAGATCGCCGTTATCGACATTCGCGAACCGGACCGCATTCGCAGTCCCCCCTGCCGCGTACCCGGTGAAGGAGAGTCCGGGGGCAACAATAGCCACTTTGGATTTGATCACTTTCTGTGAGGTCCAGCCTCCCATCCCGTCCAGACTGTCCCGGACGGGATAGTCGAACGGTTCCGTAAGGATGGTCTGTGCAGAGAGGCGGAACGCGAACATCAGGATGATGGAACACAACTGTATGGAGTATCTCATGGTCTCTTTCATTGATAGTGAACGGATTCCCGCATCGGTGCGGCGCGGCGATCAGGATCGGAATCGGATCCGACCTGCTGTATCATCATGCAGCGATCGTTTCCCCGGCCGCTCCTTTCTTCATCAATCCGGACACCTCCACATAGAGTGCCACCCAGGCATTGCGGACATCATTCGTGAAATCCCTGCCGAGCGTCCGTTCCAGCGTCCACAGCAAGGCACTGGCGAAGATATCATAATGCCCGCTGGTCACGCCATACGAGCGGTGCCGCTTCCCCAGCTGCTGAAGACGCGGAGCGACCTGCTCCAGATCATCGGCGCTGATCACGATGAAGGTGACCATCTCCATCATGGTGCGGGCATGCTGTTCCATGGTGCCACGGAACAACGGCCGGACATACGGCGCGATCTCGAACAGCCGGCTGTAGAACAGTTCCCCTGTCTCTTCGGCGATCGGAAGGATCCGGTCATAACTGGAACGGATGAGAGCGATGTGGTGGTCCGATAACATGGTCATAGGTTCGTCCGTCATGATAACGGGACAAAAATACGACCAACACACAGGCACATCAACTGAATGAATGTTCAGTTCGGCAGGGATGTGACGGGAATCGCAGGCAGGATGACCGGCAGCGGTGCAGCCGGATTCCCCGGGTACAAATAAAGAGGCCGCGGTTTTTCCCGCGGCCCCTTTCGGATCATGATCCGATGCCGGCGAATCGATGTTCACCGGCATCGAAGTGTATTTTCATGCTATTTCGTCAGCATCAGTTTGCGCACCTGCACCATGGTCCCGCTCGTCAGCCGGGCGAAGTAGACACCGCTCGACAGGTGCCGCGCATCGAACACGACCTGATGATGCACTCCTGCCTCACGGACCCCGTTGATCAACGTCGCCACTTCCTGACCGACGACATTATAGATCCTGAGCGTTGTCAGACCGGTGTTCTGCAGGGTAAACGAAAAGGTGGTACTCGGGTTGAACGGGTTGGGATAATTCTGCTCTAAAGCGAACTGCTTGGGAGCATTGCCCACCGCATGCACCAATGTCGGACCCGGTTTGGACGCCCGCGTGTACGAGAATCCGCCGCCGGTGTTCCCGCCGGCATATGTGACGAACTTCAGGTCGAGATAGATGTTCTCTGCCACCAGATGGAGCACAAGATTCTTACCGATCAGGCCCTGCGGACTGCCCCCGGAGAGTGTGACGAACGACTTATAACTCAAGGTGGCAAAGGAATCGGTCGTGCCCAACGCCCACAATGTGCCGGACGGAGCATTCGAGGCGTAGGACGTATCCTTCCGGATATTGAAGATGCTTTGCGTGTTCGAACGGGTGATCCAGACCGAATCGGAGATACGGTCCTGATTCGCCGCGAGTTTCCAGTCCGCGAATGCGGCCTTGGTGAAGGTGACGGTCCCGTTCGTACTCTTCCACACCGTCTGCGCGGTGAGGAGCTGCAGCAGTGCGATACCGATGATGACCACGATGGCATTCCGTTTCACGTGAGTGTTCCCTTTCTTCGAATATTCCGTTTGAAAAATGAAATATCCCGGCCGTTTCCGGCCGGGATATCGTATTCCTCTGCCGCACCGCCCCCCCGATACTACGGTGCGGTGTCGGACGAGTTGTTATTTCACCAGCATCATCTTCTTCAACAGCGTCTTCCCGCCGCTCTGCAGCCGCGCGAAGTAGACACCGCTTGAGAATCCGGCGGCATTGAACTGCTTCTGGTGATAGACACCGGCCTCGAGGACCTCATTGACCAGCGTCGCCACTTCTCGTCCGACCACATCATAGATCTTCAATGTCGTCAGACCGGTGTTCTCCAGTGTGAAGCCGACGGTCGTGGCAGGATTGAAGGGGTTCGGATAGTTCTGTTCCAGAGCGAACACCTTCGGAACAGCACCGACCTGGACCTCCACTTCCGGCGAGTAGGAGAAGGAACCATCGCGGTCGATCACTTTCAACCGATACGAATACTTCCCGACCTTACCGATCCTGTCCGTATACGTATAGGATGTCGGAGCATTGGTCGTTCCGTTCCCTTCCACCATCGCTACTTTGCTCCACGTGCGCACCGGTGCAGGACCCTCCGACTTGCCGTCAGCAGGCGCGCTGATGAACGGCGCCCGTTCGACTTCGAAGCCGTAATTGTTCAGCTCGGTTGCAGTGGACCATTTGAGTTCAGCATTCAAACGGACCGATTGTGCGGTGAAGGATGTCAACTCGACCGGCAGCGGCGCAAGACTCTCCAGCCATCCGCTGGTCTCATTGAAGTTGAAGTTGGTGAGTGTACCGTTCGCTGCTCCGGTGCCGTGGTTATGGGCCACCGTGCCGGTGCTGGCGTTCAACTGCCAGTAACCGACCAGACCAGACTGCGGACTGGTGAACGGAGCATTCATGTTATCCTGGATCTGTTGCTGCGTACGGACAACGTTCCAGACGCGCACTTCATCGATCACGCCGTTGAAATACCGGCCTCCCACAACGTAATCGACGCCGATGCCGAGGAAATTGTTGTTGGAGAGGATCGTGCCGGGTTCACCGGTCAGCGAGACAGCAGCGCCGTTGACATACAAGAACCATTCGCCGTCATCACGCACGGCAGCGACATGGTACCAATTCCCGGCCACCAGCGTGAGACCATCCGTTGACACACCGTTCAACTCAAGCCCGGTATACGGATGGTTGCTGCTCAGCCGGAGCATATACCCGTCGGCCGCATTATCCTGATATTTACTGATGATACCTGCCATGGAGTTGAATCCATTCGGTTTGATCCATGCTT
>JABWAK010000262.1 GCA_013361065.1 Bacteroidota bacterium | reverse complement strand
CTGCGGATACTCCATGATGAAGACGGGACTGGTCGGGTCCCAGATGGTGTAGCCGCGCGCTTCGAACGTGGCGCGGATACCGCCGGAGGGGAACGACGATGCGTCCGGTTCGCCCTGGATGAGCTGCTTGCCGGTGAATGCCTCGATGATCTTGCCGGAGTCGTTGTAGTCGATGAACGAATCATGCTTCTCCGCCGTGAATCCGGTGAGCGGCTGGAACCAGTGCGTGTAGTGTGTGCAGCCTTTGGTCATCGCCCAGTCCTTCATGGCGATGGCGACGATATTGGCCGTGTCTCGGTCCAGTTTCTCGCTCTTGTTGATCACGTTCAGGATCTTCTCGTACGCGCTCTTGGGGAGCATCTGCTGCATCTTGGGCAGATCGAAGATGTTCTCGCCGAAGAATGCCGACACCGGTTTCGCATGTTTGGTCATAGGGTCCCTTCTATTTGGTTTTAATGATCTTGATCTTGTTCGTTTCTTTCATGGTAGAGAGTACGACGCTGGTGGTGGTGTTGACCACACCGGACCAGGCCTGGATCTTGGACAGCAGTTTCTCGAGTGTGGAGGTGTTCTCCGTCCGGATCTTGATGAGGTGCGTACCGGAACCGGTGACGGAATGGATCTCCAGCACTTCGTCCGTCGTTTTTGCATGGTCGATGAACGAGTTGTAGTGCTTCGAGGAATCGACCGTGACGGTGATGAAGGCGGTGATATCCTTGCCGACCTTTTTCGGGTCGACGAAGGCGGTATAGCCGGTGATGATGCCGTTCTCCTCCAGTTTCTTGAGCCGTTCGCTGACGGAGGGGATGCTGAGATCGACCGCCTGCGCAAGATCGTTGCGGCGGGTGCGGCCGTTCTTCTGGAGGATCTCGATCAGCATGATGTCGATGTCGTCCAATTGATGCAGTGAATTCATGTCTGAACCTTATTCTTTTAGGTTTAACATCATTATTTCTTAAAATATAAGGTGGAATTGGGGGAATGTCAATAATAATTTATGATCAATCAAATATTTCCCGCAGAAATCGCAGATCTCCGCAGAAGAACGCAGAAAATATAGGGAACGAAGGATTTGAGAGTGGTGGTAATCCGGAAGATTGAATGGTGACAAGTCAGTAATAGCGTCCCGCAGAAATCGCAGATCTCCGCAGAATGACGCAGAAAGAAAGGAAACTACGGATTAGAAAGTGGTGGTAATCCGGAAGATTGAATGGTGACAATTCAGGAAAAACTCTCGCAAAGACGCAAAGTCGCAAAGAATTGGAATAAGGATGGTTGAGAGATCGTAGAAAAACTCGAGGGAAGACCAAGACCGGTAGGCCGGCGTTTACACCGGCAACCTCTCCCCCTACCTTAATGAACACATCAGCATCCCGCAGATGAGAAATGGAACTATTGATTTGAGAATGGTGCTAATCCGGAAGAATGAATGATGACTATTCAGGGAAAAAAGCGGCCCGCAGATATCGCAGAATTACGCAGAAAAGAAATGGAACTATTGATTTGAGAATGGAGGTAATCCGGAAGATTGAATGGTGACAATTCAGGAAAAACTCTCGCAAAGACGCAAAGTCGCAAAGAATTGGAATAAGGATGGATGAGAGATCGTAGAAAAACTCGAGGGAAGACCAAGACCGGTAGGCCGGCGTTTACGATTGCTATAAAAAATCGCAGAGTTCACATGAATGCAGAGGAATGAAATGTTGAATGACTCTCCAAAAAGGATCAACTGTGGGGTGCAGCGCGGAAAAGCTCACGTCATTCCGGAAACCGCCGGCATAGCCCTGTATGCGGTTATCCGGAATCTTTCTTTATGGAAAGACCCTGAATCACCGGCAGTCAAGAATATCGAGCCGGTGTTCAGGGTGACGCATGTTCTTAGAATTGAATTCCAAGCTACCGTAAGCGGTAAGATGCACGCAGAAACAGCACCGTAGAGTTCGCAAAGAACGCAAAGGAAGGAAATGTTGATCGACTCTTGATTCCAGAGATGGTGAGCGTCACCTGCAAAAAAGAGCAATAGCACCGGAGACGCTCACCCTCAAGAATCAAATAGACAATCCCTAAGCCCGGGGATTTATCCCCGGGCCTTGTGATTCGAGAGATGGTGCGAGAGGTGGTGAGCGTCACCTGCAAAAAGAGCAACAGTACCGGAGACGCTCACCCTAATAGTACCGGTGACGCTCACCGATATTCAGAAAAACAAACAGCCCCGGAGGACCGGGGCTGCGGTGTTTCGATACTGCAATTGAGGAGAGAATTTATTTCTTCTTCAGCAGTCCATCCTTCTGGAACTTGACGGAACCTTCGTAGATGGTGGCGTGGACGTTGAAGTCATCATCCATCACGACCAGGTCTGCATCCTTACCGACGGCGAGGATCCCCTTTTGATGCTCCAGTCCGAGCACCTTCGCGCCGTTGAGCGATGCCATACGGACCGCGTCGGTGATCGGCACGCCGACCAGTTTCACCATGTTCCGGACTGCCACTTCCATGGTGAGCGTGCTGCCGGCGAGCGTGGTGCCATTCTCGAGGTATGCCCGCTTGTCCTTAACGATGATCTTCTGGTCCATGAAGTGATAGTCCCCGTCCGGCATACCGGACGCACGGATGGCATCGGTCACCAGGATGATGCCGCCGCTCCCTTTGATGTTGTGGAGCAATTTCATGACGATCGGGTCGACATGCACGGCATCGGCGATGAGTTCCACTTTCAGCTCATTCCGGAGCAGCGCGGCGACCATAATGCCGGCCTCGCGGTGATGGAACGGACGCATGGCATTGAACATATG
>JABWAK010000083.1 GCA_013361065.1 Bacteroidota bacterium | reverse complement strand
TTTCTGCGTAGTTCTGCGTGATCTGCGGGACTGCTTTTTTCCCTTTATGCGCGGGACAACGGCAGTGCTCTGACCATGAACACATTGAACTCCGTTGCTTCATAGTCACCGAACGGACCGCACCAGGTGAAGCCGTTCTGCAGATAGAATCGATGAGCGGCGGTGAAGGCAGGACCGGTTCCGGTCTCGAGATATAAATGCCGGTAGCCCCGTTCCCGGGCGGTGTGCACGATCCGGTCGAGGATCGCCTGTCCGATCCCCTGCCGCAGGAATGCCGTCCGGGTCCTCATCGATTTCACCTCTCCGGATGCAGCATCCAGCTCCTTGAGCGCACCGCACCCGCACAACTGCGTATCCATCCACGCAGTCCAGAACGTAATCTCCGGCCGTTTCAATGCATCGATCGCCAGCGCATGAACATGTCCTGCCGGTGTATTCCCTCTCATCCCCTCCAGATGCTCGGCGATCAGCGAATGCACTTCGGGAGCGGAGAGATCATCGATACGGAGCTCGACCATTTTCATGATTGGTTTCGTTGTGATTCTCGTAAGACGGGATGGCATCCCGTCCTACATCTTTTCTGCGTAATTCTGCGATTTCTGCGGGACTGCTCTTTTGCCTTCCTCGCGCATCGACCTTGACCAGTGCATCTTTGATTGTTTTTTCGCTGGACGGGATGTCATCCCGTCCTACATCCTTTCTGCGTAGTTCTGCGTGATCTGCGGGAATGCTTTTATATTCTCCCCCGCGCATCGAACTTGACTGATTCATCTGTGGTCTTCTACGGGACCGCTCTGCTTCACAAAGCGAAACACCTCGAACGCCTTCCCCGACGGGAGCGGCTCTGTGGAATGTTTATCAAGTATCAATGACTGTCCTGTTGCCTGTTCGATCAGACGGTCCGGTTCCACAAAATGGAACACACTCTCCAGTGCACGCAGCCGCGTGTACGGCGTCGGTGTCACCGCAGGGGCCGTTGCGGAAGGCAGCTGGATCACCACGGAAAGGACTCCTCCCGGCGTCAGGGATCGGACGATGTGCGGAAGGATCGTCTGCCATCCGATATACTCGAAGAGCAGGGCGGCATGAACAAGGTCGTACGAAGACGGCCGGAAATCGAACTCCATCACATCCATACAATGCACCGTCAGCTGGAACGGCGGATCGGGGAAACGTTCCCGGAGCGAGCGGATGAACGTCGGATTGATATCGATGCATTCCACCCTGCGTGTCCGCTGCGGATCGATATGCTCCACGCCGTTCCCGGTGGAACTGCCGATGATCAGCACGGACGCGGGCTGCGTCACGGTGAGTTCGTCGCGCAGCAGCCGGTTGAGCAGAGGACGCTGCAGGACCGCCGGACTGGACATATGACCGACGTAGTCCTCCTCGATGATATGTTTCCAGGGATTGTCCACAGTACCGTTCCGGCTCAGCGGATCGTGAAGGGAAGAATGTGATAGTACGTGGTGCCTGAATTCCCCAGCCAGACGCGGATGCGGTGTGCTCCACTGCGCAGCGGAGTATTCGAGCCGCTCTTCAAGGATACCCGCACGGTGTAACTCCTTGTTTCATTGGTGGCAAGGGAATATTGTGTGGTACTATCTGTAAAACTTTTAGGATAAAAGAATGTGGCGACGCCATCGTCCTCCCGGAAGATATGGAATTGGATATGCTCCGCCTGCGTGAAGGTGAATTGTCGCGGAGTGGATGCGATACCGGTGATGATGTACTTCACTGAGATCGAATCGTTGACCGTATACTCCGGCTGTGAAAGTTCCACCGAATGACGGACACTGTCGATCACTACGATCGATTGCGGGGGCTGTTTGGTCTCTGGTTCGGACGGTGACTCCTCCTTGGTGCAGGAGATGAACACCACTGCCAGAAGTACCTGCAGTACTCGGGATACGGTCATTGACGCTCCTTTCCGTTGGTTGTTGTGCGTGATGATACCTCACTCTATTCCGTGTAGCGGTCTCATCAACAGGGACTGACGGGCGGGCCGTGAACATCTACTTCCCTTCCGCGATCCGCAAGGAATGCGAACTCACCATCACCCAGGCGCCGGAACGCATCACCCAGATCCGGGTGAAGCGGAACCGCCCCTGCCACGGCTGGCCGTTGCTGATGCCGGACTGCACCGAGATCCCGGTGACGACCGCACGGCGTATTCTCTCGACGAATCGGGTCATGCCGCGCAGTGAACGGTGAGGATCGTTACACTACGGTGCGGTGTAGAGATTCACTCTGCACCCTACCCGGATGGCATGGTACGGAATGTGAACATTACTGTACACATAGTATCCGGCGGTGATCCCGAACGTCCGGTCGGTTCGGTATTCCAGTTCCACTTCGATCGGTACTCCTGTACCGGACCACGATACCGGCTCGTAACTGAACAAGTTCCTGCCGTTCACGCCTGGCAGCTCCGCGCCCCGCAGCACGCCGGAGTACCGCGACATGCCGGCAGCAGCGTTCAGGACGAGCGATCTGCCATCGGATGCGGAATCACTAGGAGGCGGACTCCATAGACGGAGGTTGAAGCCGAGCAGAAGCGACCGGGATTCGGCCGTCTCCGGCGGATCCTTATGGAATGGCATCAGAACGGCCATTTCATGATTATCATCCCACGCCGCTTTGAGGAAAATGCCATGATACGTCAGACCGGCATAGTAGTACAGCGAACTATGGTTGAACTGCCGCTCGATCGAGGAGAGTCCGGCGCCAAAACCACCCCATACGCTGAATGACGGCTTCTCCTGAGCAACCGCGAAAGCGGCAAGCGAGAGTGTCAGGACCAGAGCGGTACGGAACATATGATGCATACGGTCATCCTCTCGTTGTGCGTGAATGTTTCGCAGCGTGGTGCATCAGCCGCGGACCGCTGCTTCGATCGTAGCGATATCGATCTTCTTCATCGTCATCATCGCGTCGAAGGCGCGCTTGGCAGCGGCGCGGTCCGGACCGGTGTACGCCCTGGTCATGACGACCGGTGTGATCTGCCAGGAGACGCCCCACCTGTCCCTGCACCAGCCGCACTGGCTCTCCTCGCCCCCGTTGCCGACGATCGCATTCCAGTACCGGTCGGTCTCCGCCTGGTCCTCGGTCGCCACCTGGAACGAGAACGCCTCGCTCTGTTTGAACGTCGGTCCGCCGTTGAGCCCCAGACACGGGATCCCCATCACCGTGAACTCCACTGTCAGCACATCCCCTTGCTTGCCGGAAGGATTGTCCCCGGGAGCACGGTGAATGGCTCCGACCGATGAATTCGGGAAAACGCTGGCATAGAACCGTGCAGCATCCTCAGCGCCGCGTTCGTACCACAGACAGACCAGGTTCTTCGGGATCGTTGTCATCGCTCACCTCACTGGAATGGTTGCCAGGAACCGGCGGTGTGCATGGTGAACCGTCGGAATTTCATGGAAATATACACGGAGGGCTGGTCGTGTGCAAGGTCCCTGGGGGAACGCATCACTGGGCGACACCGGATCATTTCTTGTGGTATTGAAGGTGGTTCCGGAGCAGCCTGCGGTGCTCCTCGGACAGCGGTGCAGATTCGATCGTTCCAATAGTATAGACCGGGACCGTGAACTGACCGTTCGTCAGCTGGATCGTTTGTGATGTGTTCGGGATTCCGTTGGCCGCATAATATCCGTTCCCCGCGAACGTTCCCTGAATGGACGCAGCGGTCACCGACTGGACCGTGGCGGTGGCGCTGGAAGCCAGGAAATATCCTTTTTCAAGATAGCTGCTGTCGGCCGGGTCGTTGTTCGGATAGTACGAGACGGTGACCCGCTTGCCGCTGGCCGGATACTGGTAGGTGCCGGAATAGTCCGACGTATTGCTTTCCAGACCGATCATCACCAGATCGATGCTCGACGACGAATGGACCGTATATGCAACGATGAGGATCGAACCGAAATCGCGGAGCGCGATGGCGCCGGAACCGCTGTCGGGCAGGGTGTTGCCGTACCGTGCGATCCCGTTGACCGTCATAGTGCCGCGGTTCGATGTGAAGGAGAGTGTCCCGGCGGTCCCGGTCATGAAATGGGCCACCACAGAGACGGTGACCGTTACCGTTCTGGCCGGCGTCGAAGCATCCTTCACTGTGACAGTGGCCGAACCTTGCGCCTGCGCCTGCACTGTCAGCTCCCTGCCGGAGACCTGCGCGGTAATGACCGACGGCTGGGAGATCTGCTCCACGGAATACGGCTCCGTCCCGCCGAACAGGACGATATTCGCATCATCCCCCTGAAGCATCGCAACGGCGGATGAACTGACGCTGATCCCCTGTTTGGTATCCGCGGCAGGTGCAGACGGTTCACTTTCGTTCGTGCAGCTCTGAACGGAGAGCAGGGCCGATGACAGACAGATGATGCTGATGATCTTTTTCATAAGGTGTTCCATCATTGTTGATGCTGCCATATTGAACCGGGTTTTCCGGGCAGCCCGGATGAACTTCCTTACCGCAGGAAAAGATTCTGCGGCATTGTTAATTGACAGCCTTGATATCGACCAACCCGACAACCTGCCGGAGGGCACGCTGTGATCTCACCTCAATACGGATGCCTCTGCCTTCAGCGTATTTCCTGGCATTGACCAATTGTTCAATAAGCTCTTTGGGCAATGTGCTGTGCTGAACGGCTGACACCGCTTTGTCACCGAAAACGAAAGAAACCGCAAAATACCCATCGCAAGCTGTGAAGAAGAGAAGATTCCTCCTTCCCAGGAGCAGTTTCATGGTCCAGCCAATGGACTTGCCGTAGTACTTCCACTCTTCAACAACAGGTCCGTGTCTTTTTTGGATATGGCGTTTCAGCTCATCCCAACACTTTCCCTTCGATGT
Organism: Bacteroidota bacterium; assembly: GCA_013361065.1. GTDB lineage: Bacteria > Bacteroidota > Ignavibacteria > UBA10030 > UBA8401 > UBA8401. Next base: position 10,161 of record JABWAK010000083.1, on the reverse strand, counting down.
AAGAGCAGAGGCAAGCAGCGCAGGGGTCGGTTGTTTCGCTTTATCGAGAAATAGATTCGGGGACATGGTCATGTGTCATGCTGCGCACAAGTTAATACAGCTTCGACGTGTCTTGAGATCGATACTCCGCGGGGTCGAAGGACTTGTCCCGAGCGAGCCGTGATAATATCTCAGCGAGTCGAAGGATTGGTCCCGAGCGAGCCGTGATATTTAATCTCAGCGAGTCGAGGGAATGCTCCCTCTTACTTCTGTATTTTAAACTCCAGGAGCTCAAGTGATACACCAAGAACTGTTTGCCCTGTATAGACTGTATAGGCCTCAATTTTCACCATCCCTGAATCAGAGAGAAACACATTGGTGAAGCCGGACGGGAACACTCCTTCTTTTCCATGACTGTCTCTGGAAATGAAGTTATTATTCGTCGTGTACTGATAGCACCTGAATGATCCTGCGGGAACCGATACCTGCCTGTTGCGGGCAACTATTCTTGTTGTGTCATAATATAGAGTGCCACCATCGCTTCCGAATCTCGGATTCACAGCATAGAATGAGTTCGTTGGAGCAGGATACTGATATATCAGCATTGAGGTATCCGTTCGGTGGGCCGAACGCGGTACATCGATGGAAACCCGTTCATAATATCCATCATGTTGCTCGATCGCAATCCGTGACACATTGGAAGCTGCCGGGATGGTATCAATACTGAGCAACGACCACTTCTTGTCTTCAATGAATGTGTCCCGAACCACTGTAAAATAGACCGTTGATGAATTCGTCACTATCCCCTGATCGTTATATCCTTTCAAAGAGTATATCCAATAATTTCCGACGGTCAGATCATACTTCGGTGTTGCCGAAGCGACATCATCCGACCCGCTGGAAGCATCGGTACAACCAGAGTCAAGGAGTGCGGCAGCCACAAGGAACAATAGCATGTACTGTTGGGTCATAGATTCACTCTTCGGAATTCACACGCTGCGTATGAGACCGGACCGCAGCGAGTCCAAACAAGGCTACTTTGGAACGTGTCCTGCAACGTTGCGACGCCGTAAAACTGCTCCGAGCGATGATATAAAGCTCTTTCGTATCTATTGCTGTTCGATACCTGCTCAACGCAGCGGTAAGAGGATACCCGCAATTGCGGTGGATCACCGCTCGGTGCTTATTCTGATCCTGCCGTCAGCACCAATGACGAATATGTGCTTTGAACTGACAACATAGTGCTGAACACGCGGCTTTTGTCGTAAAACATACAATATGTCTGTTTCAACCGGTGTCGGGATGAGCACATGCGTGTGCATGCCGGCTGTCGTATTTTCCGATGCTTTCGGCATTGCAATGATACTATTGTGGAGTTTGGTCTTTGTAATGATCCCCGTCCCTTGCGCATCCACACTATAACACACATCGCCGCCTAATGGTATGATATCGGAAGATGTTTGTGCCGGAACGAGGTACACAGAAAAGATACCGGATGTGTCTGCCAGAACATAATAATTGTATTTGATCTCCGAAGCTCCAAAATCCCTCAGTGAATGCTGTAATGCGATCGCAGCGTTGGCATACCAACCCGTGTCCTTCATCGGTGGTGAGTATTCTTTCATTGAATGCGACGTGAAATCTTTCGCGATCGCTACTTCGTATGAGATCAAGAATGCTTTATCACTCTCATGCTGCTTCCCAAAAACGACCGTCCATTGTCCCTGATCCTTTTTTGCCAGAAAATACTGCAGATTATTGGGGTCAGGATGTTGCGCTATGACGGCATCAGAAGCTATCCACGACGCGACATCATATTCATACAACATATGCCCCTTCAGGGTAATCTCTTGCAGGGACGCTAACTCGTTGGGTGAGTGTAATCCTCCGCTGCACCCTAAGAGCAAGAGTGTTGTGGAAATGAACACTGTGTATGTTCTCATAATGATGCACCATATTGGAATGCACACCGTTCGGTGTCGCAGCATTTCACTGCTGTCTGGTGTCGTGGCTGGGATTGTGATCATCATTCGTCGGAATGCATACTATGGTATGATTCTCCGTTGTTCGTTTTGATTGAACACCGCGGATACGATCTTCTGACCGGTCATGATCTTCGCTATGACAATTCGTTGTGCTGACTGCATCCTGGCATTTTTCTCAGATCGAATCGAAGGATCGGGCGGGCATGATCATTTGTATCCGGTTAATTCGTACCGCTGTACTTGTTCAACTGAATAGCTCTTGCCGCTGACCGGATCCTTTTTTTGCTCTATGTACCTCAATTCGTGACGGCAGATTCCAATATTACTGACGATATACAGTTTTTCTATCAGCCTGTACTCCGCACTGATGTATTTTTGTTTCACAATCTCAGTGGCAGCAAAGAGACCTGCTTTCGTCTGTAAGTCCACAATACCTGTGACGGTGATCGTATCCAGGTAGATCGTGTAGGAGTCACCAACGACGAACGGGATTTTGTACAACAACGTTTTGGAAGGGTGTTGACCGGTAAGGCCATAAAGATTATAGACGGCTCCGCTGTCTGCGAAGAATGATTGCTGTGAAAAACCGCCGGACGCACCATCGGTACCGGGATTGTTCAGTATTGCGAAAAGATTATGGCCATAATCCCTCTGCCGGATGGTCATGGTATCGCCCACAATGTCTATGGTTTCTTCCATTGTGCCATACACGAAAATTCCTTTGCTGTAGAGCGATTCTGGGTATTGGATAGAACTTTTTACAGAGTCGTGCGGGTAGTACGTTGGTTTGTTGGTCGCCATATTGATCTCGGAGACCGTGAACGAATATTTCCGGATCGATTTATCCAATCCAAAATGATAGAATGTCGGATTATCCTTTATCAGATCTCTTTCATCAGTATCAGGTTGATGGATACTATCATTGCAGGATGGAAGAAGTATGATAACAGCAAGGGCTGTCAAAAGGACATTATAGTATTGTGTTTTCATAAGGCTGTTCGACTTTCAACGGTGTGCTGTTCACCGGCACTGAAGATGATTCAAATTGTTCTGACCTCATAAAACGCAGCGGTGTCCGGTACGGCAGTGTATGAGAATGCTTAGTTGCGTATTGTGAAGTCAATATGGTAATGCTCGTCATGCCGGACCCATGCCGGCTTCGTAGAGAATGTTACAAGGGTTCCAAGCCCACGGCCGAGTCTGCTGGCAAAGAGCTGCTTCTGAAGTTCCGAATCGAAGATCACGACCCTGATCCCGATCCCCTGCTCGCTTGCGCTCGAATGGATGGCTCGAATGTGTGCTGCCATTGCCTCAAAATCGATCAAGTATTCAGGATTTTTCCCCGCCGCATCGAACTCCACTGAATAGCCGAACTTGTTGAAGATATGCGTCGGGAGGACGGTCGGTTCACCGTTCAGCGTCTTGACGGGGACCATGAAGTCGACGGAAAGCCCGTTCTCATGCGTTTTGTGAGGCCAGAACCCTCCTCCATCCGGCCATCCCGTCTCCGCATAAACGTACATCGTGCCGGACAGCTCATGGACGAGGCGGGCATATGCCCCAAGAACGGTTGCCCGGACCTTTTCGTGAACACACGTACGGCCGATGAGACTTCCTACGCGGGAGTATGTAATGAAATTGGGACCGGATGACGGAAGTCTCTTCGCGTAATCGATCGATCCGTCCGAAGTGGTTCCCCTACTGGTGCTTGGAGCACCGGATTCAACCGCGATGAGCCAATCGTTGCCCCAATACACGATTGCGGTCAACAAGGCGATGATCACAGCCAGAACCAGGATGATGCGATGTTTTTTCACTTTCTCTGTTCCTCTGCGGGGAGGCGATCGGGTATATGATTCTCTGTCCCGATAGGATCACTGTTGCGGGTGACTGGTCGGGTTCATTGCTTACAATCGAAAGCGGAACGGTAATGTCAGCCACACTGCTATCGGTGCGTTTTGACGTATCGCCGGTTCATATCTGAAATTCATGGCCGCGGTCAACACCTGTTCATTGAAGATGACATCGGAACTCTTCATTATTATTGCGCACACCGGAACGCCATTCTTACCGACCAGTATCTTCACCCAAACATCCCCCTCTTTTCCTTCTTTTGCCGCACGTTCAGGATAGCCGGGGGAAATGGTCACAGATTCTTTGGGCGGTGTATCAACGGCGATCAGTCCGGGATACGATTTCAATATCTCGAGATACTGAGGAAAGTACAAGGAATCGCCATGCAGCTCTGCGGCTGCCGGTTTTTCATACACCGATGCTCTTTGATGAGGTCGTACATAACTCCACGATACAGGATAGGCAGCAACACAGCCAGCGATGATCACTGCGGCGAGACCCGCGATCAAGTATTTCATATGACTTTTCCTTACGGTTTACAGAACAGAATGCTTGCAGCGATGCAGCTTCCCGGTCACATTCATCTGTAGGGTTCAACATCAACACTCGCAGCTCCGAAACGCCAATGGTACCAACGACCTGCGGCATGCTTGAAATCTGTGTCAACTTACCCCGAAAGAAACCTCTGAAGGAGTTCATCGGTTATTCCGAATGCCGCTTTGGGAGTTGCGTTATATTCTCACGAATTGGCTCTGTCTCCATTTACACTACGGTACTGTTGCGGCCTCAACATGATCCTACCGTTGGACGTTGTGATGATAAAATCGATGTTGCGTGTATCAAACGCTATTTTTAATAGTGAATCAGTTTTGATTTGAATTGGATCATTATAAGCCGATAGAGAAGAACCGATATGCAATTGAAATGCTGACCTCCCTTTAATTATTGACTCCTCAAATGTTTGACCAGACCAAGCTTTAGCAGATACAGCTAACCTTACATCATATTCTACTTTAGTGTCTCTATCAATTACCGACACAGAAATAACATAAAAAGGTTGATAAAGATTGTTTATACAATTTGCGACTAGATAATAACTACAATTTGTATCTAACCAAGAATCTTGTTTTCGCTTCGATCCGGGATTATATGTTTCACCTCCAAGTGCATCAAACTCTGTAACAGTAAAACTCTTAATAAATATCAAAGAATCTGTGTTGATTGGTTCGCCAATCAAATAATAATAATGATCTTGAGGATACGCAGATCTAAAAACTATCGTGAATGCTAAATAGGTAATTGTAACTGGAACAAGTAGTTTGGGTATCATTGTGATCGTCTAAAAAAGCCATCGAACGGACTGGACCTACATTGCGTGTCGACGTTGTAACACGGTCGTCGTTACCTTCCCCGGCATGCTTCAAGCCTGGGTCACGTTGTCCCTAAGAGACCCTCCAATGCAGTCCTTCGGACATTCGGGGATAACTGATTAGGTACTCTTTATTGTGAAACCATGGTAAATGTCAGATGTGTTTCTTTTTTGATATCAACAGTAACAGATCGAGTGAACACATTGTAACCAGGTTTGTTCAGTAATAACTCTATTGACGTCGAAATAAATGCAGTATCAATGGTTGCACCCTGCTCGTTCGTACGAATCATCGGGAGATGAAATCCGAATAGTTCGTACGGAATGGAAAAATCACCGTTGGCATCGGTCCGTGTCAATGGTTCGGCCTGAAGCAATGTCGATCGATCGGGATTGAGATAAAAGAACACCTTCTCCGTTTTCGTGGTGTCAATGATCAATCGGTACACATAGACCCCATTGGTGAAGGTAGAAATATCGGCTTGATACGAATATTGACCCGCTTCCAATGTATCATTGACGATGGTTTTCAACGAATCATTTCGGAAATATCGCACGATCGACAGTGATACCTTTGAACGCTTTGCTACGCTAAACATAATGTGAATGGTAGAATTTTTCTTCTGCATTTTGTCCGGTGAACTCGATGGCACAGAATAGATATAATGCACGTCGACATTTTGGACCGGATTCCCCTGACTGTCTACCACTGTACCATAAAAGACCGGAGAAAAATTCTCGGAACCTGCCGGATTATTACATCCGGTGCTGATGAGTGCCCATACGATGAGAAAACCAAATGAATGTTTCATTGTTTATACTCTTGCTTAGCGTGATTAACGGCGGGAACTAATGTCTGTCAGAAACCGGCCAATCCCATTGTGCCTGCCAGCGTGAGTGCAGCACTCCAAAATACGATACCGAAGCTGGTCCAGATGAAGAGTCTGCGACCTGGCGCTCCCAGCGACAGACCGATGGCGATCCCCAGAGGTGCGCCCGTAAGCAGCGGCGCCAGTAGCCCAAGGCCGATAATTCCGTACCGGTCCCATATCTGCCGTATACGACTCGGCTTCCCGTCAACCGGCTTGGTAACGAGAATGCGCATGAGCCAACTCCGCAGCTGGTCTCCCAGGAGAACGACTGCTGCTGCACCAAGCATGGCACCGGCGGCAGCCGCAATAGCGGTTGTGACCGGATCAAGGCTGAATGCGAAACCTGCGGGGATGGCTACCCACAGTTCTATCGCGGCCAACCCCATGACCATGAGGATCTTTGCGGCTTCTTCCATGGTTCGATCGGCTGAAGAGGATGCCGGTGTTGAGCAGAACGGCGTTCTTTTATTGTGATATGAACTAACTGTTTGAAAGATCGCCACCGCGGTCGCACCGTCTGTCTGAGCGAGTGGTCGGGCGGTGGAATCCGGGTTAGAATAGTTTCATTCTTACAAGAGCACTCAGTCCAAAGGAAGGATACCCTTTCCCTATATTTGCTCCCGATTCAAGTATGATATGGAATCGGTCGTGGACGCTTCCTTGGAATGATATTCCGGTGACAAATGAAGGAATCTGGGGCCCGTCCGTTCCACTGCCGCCCAATACACTTGTCATCGCTACACCCGCCTGAAACATACAAGCGAAGTACTCACTGATCGGCAACGTAATATATGGATATAGGCTGTAGGATCGGTACCGGCTGGCCTGGGACATTGAAAAAGCCAGGGAGAATGGATACTGCATGAGACTGTCAGAACCTTGCTTCATCAGATGGCCGGTAATGGAATAGGAAGTCAATCCCCCAAATACCGGTTCCAGATCCAAAGCGACCATCGCCACATCAACCCTTCCAAAAATAGATACGCCAAATCCTGTACCATAAAGTGTTTCTACTCGATTGAATCCATAAACCCTGCCAATAACCAATCCGCTTTCACCGTTTTTAAAGAACTCACCTTGAGCAAACGATGACGTATACAGTATCAGGAGAAGAAAATATTTTTTCATGTTTAAAAGCTGCCTAACGGACAGCGGCTCATCCCGAAGGGACCCGTTTTGGATTGCTCCGCAACGCTTCTATGCGGTATTCATTTTTAATATGGTTAGGCAACAACATTTTACAGGTTCATACTTTGATAGAGCCGAATAATTTCCTGACATTCGTTGTTTATTAAACCAACAATTTCCGAAGTAATTACTGCTTCGGTATTTGACTCGCTGAGTTTAATATCTATTACATATCCGGGTGCACTTTTGACTAAGGAATGAGATGTTTTTGGAAAAGATTTTAATCTTTCACGAAATGCTCTCACCTGCGGAAGTGTTTCTATAATTTTGAAATTACCGCTCCTAGTCTTTACCCACCAAGGATTAAGTTTAATATAACTCGGAGCATCAAGATAAATACCAATTGAAAAATTTAGATTTTCATAATTATTCAACGAAATATGGCGGCTATGATAATCATCTTTTGAAAATAATTCAGGAGAATAAATATTTGTTTGACTGGAGATTTGTTTATAAAGTCGATTAAACAAGTCACAATAATATAAGTACCGATAACGACTTAAAATATTTTCAATTATCACCTGATGGGATTGAGAAATAATTGATAGATTACTTTGCAGGAAATCATAGATAACATCCCAAGTTAATTTTATATACTCTTGAGGAATGTCTCCGTGTTTATATCTGGTTGTATCGGGTGCAATTAAAAAATATTTATTAATTTTTCCTTCAGCTTTACTACCTTCAATATATCGTGGGAGTTGTTCTTTGCTAAAACCTGCTTTCAGTTTATTCTCAAAAACTAAGGCATAACTATCATTTTCAAAATACATATCAGGGATGCCAACTGTTAAGTCTTTCCACAGTTCAGACTTAAAATTATTACTCTTAAAATCATTAATTGATGCGTACTTTTGCAAAAATATAGTAAACAGATTAGGGTGTTTGACAAAAATATCAAAAAGAATTTCCGTCAAATCATCTTCCTTGGGTTTTTTATTTAAGTTCTCAATAAGCATAGTTACAATTTCGACTACTAGTTTGAGATTACTTCAATTGAAGTAATATGAGCACCTAATCCTGTATCAAATGATTTTGAAGAAAATTTATCGATGCTACCAAGATTAATTGAATGACTACCACTAGTTCTATTTACTTTTAGATATACCTGATTTGCATAAATGTTACTGGTATTTTTAACAGTCCCTGTTTTCCCTTCTTGGCTCCCTTGTCCATATTGAGTACTAACTGAAATTGAAAATGTTGGCTTGGGGTCAGTGGTTGAACCTGAGGAATTAGATGGTGATGAAGGGGACTCTTCTTTTTTTATAATACAACTACTAAAGAGAAATGTCAGTACAAGGAAAACTGCAATAGAAACTTTCATAATTTAACCCCTGCTGATTGTTGTTGCCTAACGGACTGGAATTAAGCTGCGTTGCAACGTTTCAGCGCGTTGGGACTGTTTTTATATTATAAATGCTATTTCGTAACGTATATTGTGTTTAGAATTTTCGACACTTGAGTAAAGCGCGCCGCAGTTGCAACGTCAATTTGAGTTGCTGGTTAGCCCGCAAGTACTGGCTATTTAAATGCAAGACTGCTTTCAACTTGAAATATAATACCATACTCTTTATACATAGGATCTGCATTGATGTACACACACTTCCCTTTCCGGTTATCTAAAACTGACGAATAATAGCTGCCCATTCCCCAGTATCCACCTCCCTTTAGATATAGCCTTATATCAATATCTGATTTACGATATCTCCAATTTGGTAGTTCTATAATCTCGCCTCGATCAATTCCATCGTATGTTTCGCCATCTGATTCATAGTCAATACTATCTTCTGCCACGTCATTTGAATAAACTATTGAATCTATTTCTAAAGCTCCATTGCGAACGTCGATAGTTATTGCGTAATCGGATTGATCAATATCACCTTCGGCTATTGGTTCTAACCAGTCGGGTGGTTGCAAACCAATTGTAATTGGAAAGTTAATATCGACAGAGGCAAATGAAACAACCTTCCATTCGTTTGGAACAGAAAAATATAAATTTAAAGACGTCGCATAGTATCTGGTTTCATATAAATCCTTCTTAACTGTCTTAACGTCTTGCGCCAGCGTGATACTGCTAATTAAAATCAATAAAGGGATATATATTAATATAATTTGTTTCATGTGATGCAGATTATTGCTGGCTAACGGATGGCGGCTAAGCTGCCCCGCAACGCTTTAGAGCCAGGGCAAATGTGATTGAATTTAAAATGAGCTTTCGTATCCTAAGTTGAAAATTGACAACTCAACACTTGAGTTACAGAGCGCAAGCGGTTGCGGGGTCAGTTTGTCCCGAAGGGACCCCTTTGGGGAGCCGCTGGTTAGGCGGCAAACACTAAGTTTTTCTGTGAGAACCAGTTTCTGTATGTATTTCTTTTTTCTTTGCAAAATATATTGTGCATCCATAAACAAGCGAAGCAACGAACGATAATAATGCGATATTGATTAGATCACCTTGCCGTTCGGTAAATGATATATAGGGATGTGTTTGCGAATAGTCTGCTTTCCCAGTTTGATAATTATAACTCGCGCCGGAGTCGAGTGCCGAATCAACAGATATAAATTCATTTACATATGTGATAACGAGAAATGCCGGTGCAATGAGAAGAGCCCCGAAAATGAGACATTGATGTATTTTCATATACATTTATTATTGCCGCCTAACGGATGGCGGCTAAGCTGCGTGTCGACGTTTTACTGCGGCCTTGCGCACCGGTTTGTAAATTCGTTACAATATTTCGTTTCGTATGTTGTGTATTCGTTTCGCGACACTTGAGACATTTTTAAGCCGCAGTCGTCACGTCAGCTTGAGCCGCTTGATATTTCCAATAAGTAAAAAGTTGGCAACATTACGTGAGCCAACAACTTTGCGGAGGTATCATGTTCTACACCGGCATCGATCTGCACAAGTTCA